>NZ_JBHTVC010000034.1:0-51127 GCF_042793275.1 Isoptericola sp. NPDC056578 | reverse complement strand
GGAACTACCTCGCCGGGCCGCGCACTACCTCGCGGGGGCTCGTGCTACCTCGCGGGTCAGGCCGGGTCGGACGGGGAGATCTGCGGCGCCGGCGCGTTGCCCGCCTTGAGGGCGGCGAGCCGGGCCTCGAGCTCGATGTCCTTGTCGGACGCCTCCAGCTCGGCGAACTGGGAGTCGAGGGACGCCGCCGCGACCTCGGCCTGGCCCATCGCCATGGCCTCCTCGCGGCGCACGGTCTCCTCGTAGCGGGCCAGCTCGCTGGTCGGGTCGAGCACGTTGATGGAGCTGATCGCGCCCTGCACGGTCTGCTGCGCCTGCGCCGCCTTCTGGCGGGCGACGAGCTGGTCGCGCCGGGACTTGAGCTCGCCCAGCTTGTCCTTCATCGCGGCCAGGCCGGTCTTGAGCTTCTCGACCGTGACGCGCTGCTGCTCGATCATCGGCTGCGCCGTCTTGACCTCGGACTCGGCGTCGAGCTGCTTGCGCAGCGCCACCTTGGCGAGGCTGTCGAACTTGTCGGCGTCGGCCGTGTTGCCGGCGGACCGGTACTCGTCGGCCTTGCGCGACGCGGCGAGGGCCTTGGTGCCCCACTCGCTCGCCGCCTGGACGTCCTCGTTGTAGTCCTGCTCGGCGAGGCGCAGGTTGCCGATGGTCTGGGCGATGGCCTGCTCGGCCTCCGCGATGTTGTTCGTGTAGTCGCGGACCAGCTGGTCCAGCATCTTCTGCGGGTCCTCGGCGCGGTCGAGCAGCGCGTTGATGTTCGCCTTCGCGAGCTGGCTGATGCGCCCGAGGATGCTCTGCTTCTGCGTCATGGTCGTGCTTCCTTCCGTCGCCCTGCTGAGATGGTGTGCCGTCGTCGTGTGCCTGCCAGAACGTGCGCCGCCCCGGACCGGTTCCGGCCCGTACGACGGGGTCAGAAGCGGCCGCCGCGCGACCTCCCGCCGCGGCCGCCGCCGCTGCTCCGGCCGCCGCCGAACCCGCCGCCACCGCGGCCACCGCCGAAACCACCGCTATAGCCGCCCCGGCGTCGGCCGCCCCCGTAGCCGCCGCCGAACCCGCCGCTGATGCCGCCGCCGGACCCGCGCAGCACGGAGTCGAGCAGGATCCCGCCCAGCACCATGCCGCCGACGTTCGGCCCGCCCTGCCCGCCCTGGTTCGCGCCCCACGACGAGGTGTCCTGCTCCGCGAGCTGCGTCGCCTGCTGGGCGTACCGCTCGGCCTGCTGGGCGCGCTCGAGGGCCGCCGTCGGGTCCTGCGACTGGAGCGCCTGGGCCTCGGCGACGAGCCGCGCCGCCTCGGCCAGGCGGGTCCGGGCCTCGGGGCCGACGGCACCGCGCCGCGTCGCGACGTAGTCCTGCGTGGCGCGCACCTGCGAGTCCACGCGGCCGAGCGTGTCGCGCAGCAGGGCGCGGGCGCGGGCGTCCGCCTCCGCCTTCTCGCGCGCCGGGGCGAGCGCGGTGTCCAGGGCGGCCTCGGCCGCGGTGAGCCGGTGCAGCGCGGCGAGCGGGTCGCCCCCGGACCGGGCGTCGCGCGCCTGGGTCATCGCGGACTCGGCCTCGGCGAGCGCGGCGGCCACGGCCGCCCGGTCCGCCTGACCGTCGCCCGCACCGCCGGCGGGCACGAGGCGGGCGGCGTCGGCCACGTCCTGGCCGATCGACGCGAGGCCCTTGTCCAGGTCGGCGCCGGCGGTGGCGAGCTGCGCGCCCGCCTGGTCGACGGCGTCGAGCAGCGTCGCGGCCTGCCCGAGCGCGTTCTGCGCCGCCCGGAGGTGGGCGACCGAGGCGGCGCGGGTGCGGCCGGTGAGGGCGGTGCGGCCCGAGGCGACGGCCTCGCGGGCGTGCGCCACGAGGGCGGTCGCCTGGTCGGGGTTGCCGCGGACGGAGGCGAGCGCGGAGGCCGGGTACGACGCCGCGAGCCCGTCGAGCGTCTCGCGCGCCACCGGGACGCGGGCCTCGATCTCGCCGGCGCGCTGCTCCGTCTCGTCCAGCAGCTCGGGGGCCCGCTGCTGGAGGGCGCGCAGCTCGTCGAACGCGTCGGTCTGCGCATCGAGCGACGCCCCGGCGTGCTCGGTCAGCTCGAGGATGCCGGCGAGCAGCTGGCGGCGGCGCGGCTCGCTGTCCGGAACGTCGTCGTCGAGCTCCTGGCGCAGATGGAAGGCTTGCCCGACGTCGGCCTTCGCGACCTCCAGAGCCGCGGAGAAGTCCTGGGTGGCCTCCAGCCCGAACTCCGCCTGGGCGAAGCCCAGCTCCTGCTCCGACGTGCGCAGGGCGTCGTCGATCTCGACGAGCGCGGTGCCCACGCGGCGCTCGAGCTCCTCGGTCGGCACGGCGGACAGGTCGCCCGGACCGGCCGGGGCGGCGGTGCCCTGCTTCCTGCGGCGCGACCGGACCCAGAGCCAGCCACCGACCCCGCCCGCCACGGCGACGCCGCCCACCGCGGCCGCCACGCCCCAGCCGCCGCCGGACGACGTCGTGCCGCCGGTGCGGATCGTGTCCGCGGCGGCGATCGCCGCGCCGGCCCAGTCGTCGTCGCGCAGGTGGTCCTCGGCGACCTGCTCCACCTGGTCGAGCTGCGCGTCCGAGAGGCCGTTGTTCGTGTCCACCGACAGCCCGTACGCGCGGTCCTGGGTGGCGACGGCCAGCAGCAGGTCGTTCACCCCGAGGCCCGCGTCCGTCGCGGTGCGGTTCGCCCAGTCGCGTCCGTCGGTGCCGTCGAACGAGTCCACGTAGACGACGAACAGCTGGTACGGCGTGTCGTCCGCGAGCTGGTCGAGCGAGGCCTGCACCTGCGCCACGTCGCCGTCGTCGAGCACCCCCGACTGGTCGGTGATCTCGCTGTCGAGCTGGGTCAGGGGAGGGACGGCGGAGGCGCTGAGCGCGAGGACGGCGGCGCCGGCGAGCGCCAGCACCAGGGCCAGCACGCACGCACCGACGGCCGCTGCGGCGCGGCGCGGCGCAGCGGGGGCGACACGGGGATTCACGACCCGATCGTGTCGCGCGCGGGCATCCGACGCAATTGCGGCACCGACGCCGGCCCGCCGTCCGGGCCGGGCATCAGGGCTCGACGCCACCCTCGACGCCACCCTCGACGTCGCCCGGGGCGGCGGACCGCAACCGCTCCAGGAGCGGGCCGGCCGCCTCGTCGAGGAACTGGCCCTGGCGCTCGTCCCCGATCTGCACGAGCGCCAGGTCCGTGAACCCCGCCTCCCAGTAGGCGGAGGCGGCCTCGACGACCGCGTCCAGGTCCGGGCCGCACGGGATCGAGCCCGCGACGTCCTCGGGGCGGACGAACGCGGCGGCGCGGTCGAAGGCCTCGGTGGTGGGCAGGTTGGCGTTCACCGGCCAGCCGAGGCCGAACCAGCGGAACTGCTCGTGCGCGCGGGCGATCGCCGCGTCCCGGTCCGGGTCCCACGAGATCGGCATCTGGCCGATCTTCCGCGACGGCGGCAGCGCCGCGTCCTCGCGGACGGCGTCCCACCGCTCGACCAGGCCAGCCTTCGGCTCGGTCGCCACGAGGTGGTCGGCGAGCGGCGCGAAGTGCTCGACCGACTGCCGGCCCGAGACGGCCACGCCGATGTCGACCGGCTCGTCCGGCAGGTCCCACAGTCGCGCCGAGTCCACCTGGAAGTGGTCACCGCGGTAGCTGACGAGGTCGCCGCTGAAGAGCACGGAGATGATCTCGACGGCCTCCGCCAGCAGCTCGTGCCGCTCGTCGACGGCGGGCCAGCCGGCGCCGACGACGTGCTCGTTGAGGTTCTCGCCGGCGCCGAGGCCGAGGGTGAACCGGCCGTCGGAGAGCAGCCCGACCGTCGCCGCCTTCTGCGCCACGACGGCCGGGTGGTAGCGCAGCGTCGGGCAGGTCACGTACGTCATGAGCCCCACGCGCTCGGTCGCGTGCGCCACGGCCCCGAGCACGCTCCACGCGTACGGGGAGTGGCCCTGCGCGTCCAACCACGGGAAGTAGTGGTCGCTCATGACCTCGAAGTCGAAGCCGGCCCGCTCGCCGCGCACCGCGTACTCGACGAGGCGCTTCGGGCCGGCCTGCTCGGTCATCAGGGTGTAGCCGAAACGGGTCATGCGGCCACCGTGCGACGGCGGGTGGATGCCCGCACGCCGTCGTCGTCCCGGACTACCGCGCGGCGTCGGGGGCCTCGAGGTCCTCTGCGTCGACGATGCGGTACGCGTAGCCCTGCTCGGCGAGGAACCGCTGCCGGTGGGCGGCGAAGTCCTGGTCCACGGTGTCGCGGGCCACGACGGCGTAGAAGTGCGCCGTCCGGCCGTCGGCCTTGGGCCGCATGACGCGCCCCAGCCGCTGCGCCTCCTCCTGCCGTGACCCGAACGACCCGGACACCTGGATCGCCACGGACGCCTCGGGCAGGTCGATGGAGAAGTTCGCGACCTTCGACACCACGAGGCGGCTGATCTCGCCCTCCCGGAAGGCGGCGAACAGCTTCTGGCGCTCGCGGACCGTCGTCGCGCCCGTGATGAGCGGCGCGTCGAGGTGCTGGCTGAGCTCCTCCAGCTGGTCGAGGTACTGGCCGATGACGAGCACCTGGTCGTCCGGGTGCTGCGCGACGATCCGCTCGACGACGCGGTTCTTGCCCGGCGCGCACGCGGCCAGGCGGTACTTGTCCTCCGGCTCGGCCGTCGCGTACACCATCCGCTCGTGCTCGGGCAGCGTGAGGCGCACCTCGACGCAGTCGGCGGGCGCGATGTAGCCCTGCGCCTCGATGTCCTTCCACGGGGCGTCGTAGCGCTTGGGGCCGATGAGGCTGAACACCTCGTCCTCGCGCCCGTCCTCGCGCACCAGCGTGGCGGTGAGGCCGAGGCGCCGGCGCGCCTGCAGGTCCGCCGTCATGCGGAAGATCGGCGCGGGCAGCAGGTGCACCTCGTCGTAGAGGATGAGGCCCCAGTCGCGGGCGTCGAGCAGCTCGAGGTGGCTGTACACGCCCTTCCGCTTGGTGGTGAGCACCTGGTACGTGGCGATCGTGACGGGCTTGATCTCCTTGCGGGAGCCCGAGTACTCGCCGATCTCGTCCTCGGTCAGCGTGGTGCGGCGCACCAGCTCGTCGCGCCACTGGCGGGCGCTGACGGTGTTGGTCACGAGGATGAGCGTGGTGGTGCCGGACTTCGCCATCGCGCCCGCGCCGACGATCGTCTTGCCGGCGCCGCAGGGCAGCACGACGACGCCGGAGCCGCCGTGCCAGAAGCCGTCCACGGCCTGCGCCTGGTAGGGGCGCATCTCCCACGTCTTCGGCTGCTCGTGCGGGGTGCGGGGGTGCGTGGGGGAGGCCAGCGCGATCTCGTGCTTCTCGCCGTCGACGTACCCGGCGAGGTCCTCGGCGGGCCAGCCGAGCTTCACCAGGACCTGCTTCAGATGGCCGCGCTCGGACGGGTGCACGACGACGGTCTGCTCGTCGACGTGGTCGCCCACCAGGCCGGCGGTGCGCTTCGACTTGAGCACCTCGGCGAGCACGGCCCGGTCCGTCGACTCGAGCACGAGACCGTGCGTGGGATGCGTCGCGAGCGTCAGCCGTCCGTACCTCCCCATCGTCTCCGCGACGTCGATGAGCAGCGCGTGCGGCACCGGGTACCGGGAGTACTCGATGAGCGTGTTGACGACCTGCTCCGCGTCGTGGCCCGCGGCGCGGGCGTTCCACAGCCCCAGGCTGGTGAGCCGGTAGGTGTGCACGTGCTCCGGCGCGCGCTCCAGCTCCGCGAACGGCGCGATGGCGCGGCGCGCGTCGTCCGCGCGAGGGTGGTCCACCTCCAGCAGGATGGACTTGTCGCTCTGCACGATGAGCGGGCCGTCGGTCATGCGGCTCCTTCCGAGGGGTGGCGATCCAGGGTCTGGACCCGAGGCGTCAACGTCGTGGGCGGGCGCGCTTGTTCCGTGGCGGCGTCCGGCGAGGTCAGCCGTCCACCGGCTCCACGCCGGCGATGCGGTGCACGGCGACGGTGAGCTCCGCCTCGCGCGCCGGGTCCAGCGCGCGCAGCCGGCCGCCGTCGAGGCGCAGCGGCTTGAGCGCGCGCCGCTCCAGCGTGCCCGACGCGCCGACCATCTCGATCCACACGACGCGGCCGTCGCGCAGCGCGTCGTGCAGGGTGGCCAGCGCGTCGCCGGGCTCGGCGGTGCGAGGGCGGCCGCCCGTCGCGGTGGCCCGGCCGCCGTTCGCGGGCCCCCGCGGGGTCGTCCCGACGGCGCCCGACGGTGCGGCGCGGTGCGCGCCGGCCAGCCGGTCCACGGCCGTCTCGTCGCCGGCGTCCGCGGCGCGCAGGCGGGCCACCAGGTGGGCGCGGGCGTCGTCCGACGTCGCCTCCGGCTCGGCGACCGGGCCGCGGCGCGGGTCGCGCGGGGAGCGGTCCGGACGCGGCGGCCGGCGCAGGCGCGCGCTGAGCACGCGGCCGTCGGGGCCCTCGACGGCGGACAGCAGGCCGCGGGCACGCAGCGCGTCGTGCAGCTCGACGGCGGGGACCGTCGCGGCGAGCACCGTGGGCGCCAGCCGCACCAGGCCCAGGTGGGCGAGCCGAGGGTCCGCCACCAGCCCGGCGAGCACCGCCGGGTCCGCCGCGCGCACGTACGAGCCGGCCGACCCCACCCGCAGCGACTCGTGCCGGCGCGCCGTGTCGCGCACCAGGTACTCCAGCGGCTGCGGCACGGGCACGCGGGAGCGGCGGGCGAACGCGTCCAGCAGCTCGTCCGCCGTCGTGCCGTGGTCCAGCGCGCGCGTCACCGACGACGGCGAGAAGCGCACCGTCGTCGCCGCCCCGCGCGACTCCACGTCGGCCGACCGCTCCAGCAGGAGGGCGAGGGCCTGCGACGGCCGGCCCGGCACGATGCCGGTGAGGTCGCCCTGCAGCAGCACCTCGTCCACCTCCGGCGGCAGCGCCGCGCGCAGCGCCGCCTCCAGGTCGTGCGGGGTGTCCGACCCCTGCGGGGTCAGGTGGGCGAGGACGGCGGTGCCGGGGCCGGACAGCGCCCCCGCGCCCGTCGCGCCGAGCAGCGCGGCCTCCGTCAGCAGGCCGGCGACCGCCTGCTCCGGGGGCACCGTGCGCGGAGCGTGCCAGCGCAGCACGGTCATGACGGCGTCGACGTCGAGCGCCGTGCCCGGCTGCGCCGCCAGGACCTGCAGCACCTGACGACGCAGCCGCGGCACCCAGCCGCGGTGCAGGTCGCCGGACAGCGGCGCCCGCAGGTTCCCCTTCTCGTCGCGCGAGCCCACCAGCCACGGCGTGCGTCGCGAGCCCGACCACGCCGCCGCGAGCAGCGCCCAGCGCTCGGCGTCGTCCATCACCTCCCAGCGGTCGGCGACGGTCGTGGGCCGGTACGACGGCGGCGCCTCGCCGTCGTCGGCCACCACGCCCGCGGCGGCCGCCAGCTCGACGACGAACGCCGTGTCCGCCTCGTCGGCACCGAGCGCCTGGGCCGTGCGGCGCAGGTCGCGCACGCCGAGGCCCCCGCTGCGCAGCACCGCCGGCGCCGTGTCGTCCCAGGCGGCGACCAGGAGGTCGACGCGGCGCACGAGCTCGAGCGCGGCGCTCGCGGCCTCCGCGTCGACGACCACCTGCGGCACCGCGCGGCCGTCCGGCCGGGGCGGCGCGAGCTCGGGGGAGCGGTGCGTGCGACCGCCGCGCAGCGCGAGCCCGACGTCGCGCGGCAGCGTCACGTGCCGGGCGTCCGTGCGCAGCAGCAGCCGCGCGTCGACCAGGGCGTCGACGGCCGCGCGCGCCGGTGTCCCCGGCGCCGGGACCAGGCCGATCGGCGGGCCCCACGTCAGCGCGTCCAGCACCTCCTGCCCGCCGCGCGGCAGGTCGGGCAGGTGCGGGCCGCTCGTGGCGCTGCCTGCGGCGCTTCCGGGCCCGGTCGGCGACAGGGAGGGACGGGAGTCGGGGCGGACGGGTCCGAGGCCCGCCGGGTGCGGGCCGAGGACGTCGTCCAGCCCGGGCGCGGGGCGCAGGTCCGGGCGGCCGGGCTCGCCCGCGTCCCACAGCAGCGCCGCGGTCAGCGCGTCGGCGAGCGATCGCTCGACGGCGGACCCGCCGTCGAGCGTGCTCCCGCCGTCGTCCGTGTCGCCGGTGTCGTCGGTGTCGTCGGTGTCGTCGGTGCCGTCCGCGCCGACCGCGTGCCGCACGTCGTCAGGGGACACCGGGCCGTCCCCGGCGAGCGCGACGACGGCCTCCAGCGCCTGCAGGGTGCGGGCGTCCGCGTGCGCCAGCGCCCGCTCGAGGGCCGTGCGGCTCGACGCGCGGGCGGCCAGCGACCGCAGCGTCGACGGTGACGGGGTGGCCAGGTCGGGCCGGGCGCGCAGCAGGGCGAGCAGCTCGGCGTCGTCGCGGCCGCGGATCGCCTCGGTGAAGGTCCGGGGCGCGCCCGTGGCGCCGGCGCCGTCCGCGACGTCGGCCTCCGCCGTGCGCTTGGGCGACGTGCTGGCCATCTGATCGATGCTACGCGCCGCCCCCTCGTCGCCGAACAGGTCGTTGTGCACCGAATACGGACTCAGAACGTGCGCAACTGCCTGTTCGGCGACAGCCCGACGGTCGTCAGCCCCGGGCCGTGCGGCGGCAGACCTCGTCCCACGGGGTGGGCTCGACGCCCCACCGGTCGCGTGCGGCGGAGTCGTCGAGGACGTACGGCCGCTCCCACTGGTAGCCGAGCTGGCGCAGCTCGCGCAGGAGCGGGGAGAAGGCGGAGACGGCGGCGAGCGCAGGGCCCCGCAGCGAGCGGACGCGGACGGGCGGGTGCCCGGCGGTGGCGAGCACGTCGGTCAGCGCCTGCGCCTGGGTGCGCGGGGCGTTGCTCGGGACGTGCCAGGTGCGGCCGTGCGCACCCGCGTCCTCCGCCGCGGCGACCAGGGTGCGCGCGACGTCGCCGACGTCGGTGAACGTGTGCGGCAGGTCGGTGCGGCCCATCATCGTCACGGCCCGGCCCTCCAGGGCGGCGGGCAGCACGCGCGACACGTGCCCGTTGCCGCCGACGCCGGGGCCCATGTAGTCGGACGCGCGGACCTCGACGGCGCCGCGCAGCCGGCCCGCCTCGAACGCGTGCCGGGCGTCGGACCACAGCCGGGCGCGCAGGCGGCCCTTGTGGTCGGTGGCCGCGTCGGGCAGGTCCTCGGTCATCGGCCCGTCGACCGGGCCGTACGGGTAGAGGTTGCCGGTGATCGCGTAGACGGCGCCCGTGCGCTCGGCGGCGGCGAGGAACGCGGCCGCGAGCGGCGGCCAGGCGCGCTCCCACTGCGTGTAGTCGCCGGGGTTGGCGCAGTTGTACAGGATGTCGGCACCGTCGGCCGCGCGGCTCAGGGCGTCGGCGTCGGAGGCGTCGAGCGCGGCGTGCCCGACCCCGGCGATCCCGGTGTCGCGCCCGCTGCGGGTGACGACGGTGACGTCGGAGCCGCGCTCGGCGAGCAGGGCGGCGACGTGCCGGCCCACGGGCCCGGCGCCGACGATCAGGTGACGGTCGGTCATGACTGGTGCTCCAATCCGAGAGCGGTGCTCTCTGTCTGGTCGATCGTGGCACGCCGCCGACCGCCTGACAAGAGCGATGCTCTCGTTGGTGACGACTGCTCTCGCGTGACAGGCTGAGGCCCATGGTCGACGCTCCCCGCACCGCCCGCGCCCTCGCCCGCGAGACGCTCACCCGCGAGATCCGCGCCGCAGCCCGCGCCCGCCTCGCGACCGACGGCCCGGTCGCCCTGTCGCTGCGCGCCGTCGCGCGCGACGTCGGGATGGTCTCCTCCGCCGTCTACCGCTACTTCCCCAGCCGCGACGCGCTGCTCACCGCGCTGATCGTCGAGTGCTACGACGAGCTCGGCACCGCCGTCGAGGACGCGGACGCCGCGGTGGCCGACCGCGACGACGTCGCCGTCCGCTGGCTCGCCGCCTGCCGCGCGCTGCGGGCATGGGCCGTCACGCACCCCGCGGAGCTCGGCCTGCTGTACGGCACGCCGGTGCCCGGGTACGCCGCGCCGCGCGACACCGTCGACCCGGCCACCCGCGTCGTCCGCGTGCTGGTGACCGTCGTGGCGCGCGCCCACGCGGCCGGCGCGACCCCGCGGCCCGCGCCGGACGGTGCCCCCGACGCCACCGCCGTCGTCGACCCGGCACGGCGGTTCGTCGCCGAGCGAGGGATCGTGCAGGACGCGCCCACGGAGCTGGTCGCCCGCACGCTCATGGCCTGGACTACCCTGTTCGGCACCGTGTCGTTCGAGATCTTCGGGCACCTCGTCGGCTCCGTCGCCGACCCGGAGGCGTGGTTCGACGCCGTCGCCCTCCGCCTGGCCGCCGACCTCGGCATCCGCTGACGACGCCGGGCCCGGGGTGCGGACCCGGACCGATGCGGCACCCTGCCGCACCGGCCGGTAGCCTGAGCCTCTGGCCGTGTGCCGGGCGCGCGCCCGTGCACCGGCCGGATCCGGCTCCGCGCACCGGCGCGGGGCCGTAGTCGACGACGAGCACGAAGAGGTTCAGGTGCCCACCGGCAAGGTCAAGTGGTACGACGCGGAGCGCGGGTTCGGCTTCATCGCCAGCGAGGACGGTGGGGAGATCTTCCTGCACGCGTCCGCGCTGCCCTCGGACGTCGAGGGCGTCAAGCCCGGTGCCCGGGTCGAGTTCGGTGTGGCCGACGGCCGTCGCGGCCCGTCCGCGCTGTCCGTGAAGCTCCTGGACCCGGCGCCGTCGGTGGCCAAGGCCAAGCGCAAGGCGCCGTCCGAGATGGCCGGCATCGTCGAGGACCTCATCAAGGTGCTCGACCGCGTGGGCGACCAGCTGAAGCGGGGCAAGTACCCGGACGCCGCGGGGGGCAAGCGCGTGGCCACGCTGCTGCGCGCCGTCGCCGACGACCTCGACTCCTGACGCTCCGGCCGACGACCACGCCCGAGACGAGGGCCCGAGACGAGGACATGACGAGCACGAAGAGGACGAGGACATGGTGACCGCTGCCGCTGACGCCCCCGCACGCACGACGCGGGTCAGCTCCCGCGCGCGCAAGGACGCCGTGCTGCTCGGCGCGGTCGACCTGGCACGCGAGGCCGCGCAGGAGGGCGCGTCGTCGCCGTCGGACGTCGGCGAGCACCTGGGCGCGGTCGCCGAGGGCGAGCGCCTCATGTCCCACCGGTTCGCCGCGACGATGCCGGGCTACCGCGGCTGGCACTGGACCGTGACGCTGGCGCGCGTGCCGCGCGGGAAGGTCGCGACGGTGTGCGAGGTCGAGCTGCTGCCCGGCGACGACGCCCTGCTCGCGCCGGCCTGGCTGCCGTGGTCGGAGCGCCTGCGCCCGGGCGACGTCGGTCCCGGCGACACGCTGCCGTTCAAGGCCGACGACCCGCGCCTCGAGCCCGGCTGGAAGGCCACGGGCGACGAGGAGCTCGACTCCGTCGCGATCGACGAGCTCGCCCTCGCGCGCGAGCGCGTGCTGTCCCCGCAGGGCCGTGACGAGGCCGCCGAGCGCTGGTACCGCGGCTCGCGCGGCCCGACGGCGCCGGGCGCGGTCGCCTCGCCCGCGGAGTGCACGACGTGCGGCTTCCTCGTGCCGCTCCAGGGTCCGCTCGGCCAGCTCTTCGGCGTCTGCGCCAACGGGTGGTCGCCCGACGACGGCAAGGTCGTGTCGCTGGACCACGGCTGCGGCGCGCACTCCGAGACCGACGCCCCGCACCCGCCGAGCGACTGGCCGGCCGACGCGCCGCTCATCGACGAGCTCCGGGTGGAGGCCGTGACGGTCGAGCGGCGCGCGCCGCAGAGCGACGCGCCTGCCGACACCGCCGACGCGGCCCGCGACGGCACGACCGACGTCGCGGAGGCGGACGCCGCTCCCGAGCGCCCCGTCGCCGAGTGACGGGCGACGTCTTCGGGACCGCCGCGCTGCGGCACGCGGTCACGGAGGCGTGGCTCGGGTCGGGCACGCGCTTCCGGGAGGACGCGAACGCGGAGGAGGACCATGCGCGCGGCTACTACCGCGACCGCGTGGTGACCGAGCTCGCGCAGAACGCCGCCGACGCGGCCGCGCGGGCCGGTGTCCGCGGGCGGCTGCTGCTGCGCCTCACCGAGCTCACCGACGACCCGCGCGGCGTCGCGGTCCTCGTCGCCGCCAACACCGGCGCCCCGCTGACCGCGGAGGGCGTCGCGTCCCTCGCGTCCCTGCGCGCGTCGGCGAAGACGGGCTCCTCGGCGGCCGAGTCCGCCGAGACCCCCGCGGGGACCTCCGCCGAGGTGGGCCGCTTCGGCGTCGGCTTCGCCGCGGTGCGGGCGGTCGCCGACGAGGCCACGGTGCGCTCCACCACCGGCGGCGTGCGGTTCTCCCTCCCGGCGACGCGCGACCTGCTCGACGACGTCGCCCCGGAGGGCTCGCCGCTGCGGGACGCCGTCGCCGGGCGCGGCGACGACCTGCCGGTGCTGCGCCTGCCGTTCCCGGCGCCCGCGCTGGGCGAGGCGGCCGACGGGGCCGACGGGGCCGACGGGGCCGACGACGTGGGGGACGGCTTCGCCACCGTCGTCGAGCTGCTGCTGCGCGACGCCGACGCGGCGGCGTCCGTGCGCGCGCAGCTCGACGCCGTCGACGACGCGCTGCTGCTCGCGCTGCCCGCCCTCGCCTCGGTCACCGTGCACGGCGACGACGGGCGGACGCGGGTGCTCTCCGACGTCGACGACCGGTGGGCGGTGCTGCGCCGGTCGGGCGCGGTGGCCGACGACGAGACGGCGGACCTTCCCCTCGAGCAGCGCCGCCCGCGCTGGACCCTCGCGTGGGCGGTGCGCCGGCACGCGGGCACGCCGGGCGACGGCGCGGCGGCCGACCACGGCGCCGTGCTGCACGCGCCCACGCCGACGGACGTGCCGCTGACGTTCCCGGCGCTGCTGGTGGCGTCGTTCCCCGTGGACCCGGGCCGCCGGCGCGTGCTGCCGGGGCCGCTGACCGACCGCCTCACGGCCGAGGCCGGCCGCGCGTACGCCGACCTGCTGGCCGGGCTGGCGCACGAGCGGGGCGCGGACGTGCTCGACCTCGTGCCCGGCGGGATGCCCGCCGGGGACCTCGACGCCGCCGTCCGCGAGTCCGCCCTCGACGCGCTGCGCTCGGTGCCCCTGCTGCCCGCGCCGCCCGACACGTCCGCGGGCGACGACGCGCCCGTCGCGGCCAGGGTCGCCCCCGCCGACGCGACGGTGCTGGTGGGCGCGGCGGGGGACGACCCGCGGCTCGTCGGCGTGCTGGCCGGCGTCGTGCCGGGGCTGGTGGCGCTCACGACGGTTCAGCAGGGCGTGGCACGCCGGCTGGGCGCGACGCCCACGACGCTCGCCGACGTCGTCGCCGAACTGCCCGGCGGCCTGCCCCCGTCGCGCTGGCACGCGCTGTGCGACGCGCTCGAGCCGTACGCCGTCGACCCGGGGGTGCTGGAGGCGCTGGCCGGCGCGCGCGTGCCGCTCGCGGGCGGGCGCACGGCGTCCGGGGTGCGGGGCACGGTCGTGCTGCCGGAGGACGACGACGATCCCGCGCTCGCCGCGGTCGCCCGGACGCTGGGCGTGCGCGTGGTGCACCCGGACGCGGCGCACCCGCTGCTGGTGCGGGCGGGGGCGTCGTCCACCAGCCCGCGCGCGCTGCTCGACGACGCGGGGGTGCGCGCGCTCGCGCTGGCGGCCTCGGAGGCGCTGCTCGACGGCGCGCCCGAGGTGCCGGAGACCGGCGCGGTCGCGGCGCCCACCCTGGTGGGGCCGGTGGACGAGGGCCCGCGCGAGGTGGTGCAGAACGTGCTCGCGCTGGCGCGCCTGGCGCACGCGGGCGGCGGGCAGGACTTCCCGTTCTGGCTCGGCGAGCTGCCGGTGCCGACCGAGGACGGCTGGCGCCCCGCGCGCGAGGCCGTGCTGCCCGGGTCGTGGGCGGCCGGGGCGATGCCGGGGCTCGCACCCGTCACGCGCGCGGCCGTCGCGTACTACCCCGCGCCGCTGCTCGTGGCGCTGGGCGTGCGGGCGGACGTCGACACGTACCGCGTCAGCGACGTGCTCACGCCCGACCCCGCGGACCCCGAGGCCGAGCACGGGCCGGACGACCCGGCGGGCTGGCTGTCCGGGTGGGAGGACTACCTGGAGTTCCTCGCCGGCCGGCTCGGACCCGGCGTCGACGTCGGGGACGTGGAGGCGGTCGCGGACCTCGACGCGGTGGGCGACACCGACACCGACGACGCCGACGACACCGACGACACCGACGACGCCGACGACACCGACGACGCCGACGACACCGACGGCACCGACGAGGCGGACGCCGACCCGTGGGGGCCGGTGCTCGCCGCGCTCGTCGCGGACCCGGACGCGCGCCGCGCGCTCGTCACCCCCGTGGCCGGGGCGCCGTCGTACACGGCGTGGTGGCTGCGCGACCGCCTGGGCGCGCCGTTCGCCGCGCACGACGGGGTGCCGCTGCTGCCGCCCGCGCCGCCCGCCGTCGCCGCTCTGGACGCGGAGGCGCGCCGGGCGCTCGGCGTGGTCGACGGCCTCGACCGGCTCGACCCGATGGACTGGCCCGCGGCGCTCGACCGGCTGCCCGACGTCGGCACCTCCGTGCCGCTGCCCGTCGCGCTCGGCGTGTGGCGGGGCCTCGCGGGGCTCGCGGTGCGGCTCGCGCCCGCCGCCCGTGCCGCCGCGCTCGACCCGCTGCCGGACCGGCTGCCCGCGCTCGACGCGAGCGACGTCGTCGTGCGCCGGGCCGACGACGTCGAGGTGGCCGGCACGGCGCGCTGGGCCGTGCTGGGTGCGGTGCTGCCCGTGCCCGAGGCGGAGGTCGCGGCGGTGGCCGACCTGCTCGACCTGCCGGTGGTGGGGGAGGACGGTCTGCCCGCCCCCGACGGGCCGGGCCGCGAGCGGGCGCTCGACGAGCGCGTGGCCGCCCTCGACCCGCGGCTGCCCGAGGTGTGGTTCGAGCACGGCCGGCTGTCCGTGGCCGGCAGCCCCGTGCCGTGGTGGGTGGACGCCGACGGGCGCGCGCACGCCACCGACCGGGCCGGGCTCGCCGCCGCGCTCGCCGACGTGCTGGGCAGGCCGGACCGGTGCGCGCTGCTGGCGACGGTGCTCGCCGCGCCGGAGCGCGCCGCCGAGCTCTGGGTCACGACGGCCTGGGGCTGACGGGTCGCCGCCGGGCGTCCGTACGATGTCCGGGTGCTCGAACCGCAGAACCTGACGCCGTCGACCGCGGGCGCGCTGCGCCGCCTCACCCTCTTCACCGGCTCGTCGCCGGGCCGCGACCCGCGGTACGCCGCGGCCGTGCGCGACCTGGCAGCGGAGCTGGCCGGCCGCGGCGTCGGCGTCGTCTACGGCGGCGGCCGCGTCGGGCTGATGGGCGAGGTCGCGGACGCCGCTCTCGCCGGCGGCGGCGAGGTGCTCGGCGTCATGCCGCAGGCGCTGGTCGACGGCGAGATCGCGCACCCCGGCCTCACGCGGCTGGAGGTCGTCGCCGACATGCACGAGCGCAAGCTGCGGATGGGTGAGCTCGGCGACGGGTTCGTCGCGCTGCCGGGCGGCGCGGGCACCCTGGAGGAGCTGTTCGAGGTGTGGACCTGGCAGCAGCTCGGCATCCACGCCAAGCCCGTGGCGCTGTACGACGTCGGCGGGTTCTGGCAGCCCCTGCTCGCGATGGTCGACCACATGGTCGCCGAGGGGTTCCTCGCGTCGGCCTACCGCGACGCGCTGGTCGTCGCCGACACGCCGGCGGCTCTCCTCGACGCGCTGGAGGCCTGGCGCGCGCCCGCTGCCAAGTGGGGGCGCTGAGGCCCGGGAGGCTCAGTCCTCGCCGCGGTACTCGTCGCGGTGCTTGCGCTCCCACAGCATGCCGGCACCGCCGAGGAGGACGCCCGCCACGCAGGTGACGACCGCCTCCTGGGTCCCGCGGCCCATCAGGTACACGACGAGCGTCGCGACGAGCGCGACCGCCCACAGGCCGATGCCGCCGAGCAGCACGCGCCGCAGGTCGACGCGCAGCGGCGGCGGACCGGGGCGGCGCTCCTCGGGATGGGTGAGCAGGCGGACGAGCGAGGGCACCCGCTCATCCTATGCCGCGGGTCCCGGGACCGTGGCCCGCGGCGGCAGTCGTCCGAGGCACGTCGCCCATGACGCGGGGGTGTGGTTGAAATGCGGGTGAAACCGCAGGTCAGCGGGTGAAAACCTGGTCGGGTGAAAGCCGGGGTGAAAGGGCCCCGGAAGGCTCTCCGCAAGCCCCGTGACGCTCCTACCTTGGTGACGCCACCGTGCACGGGCACGGTGCCCGACCCGGGAGAGGAGGCCGCCGTGATCACCGTCTCGGACATCGGCCAGCCCCTCCGGTCGCGCACCGCCGCGCTGCGGGCCGCGCGCCTCAAGGAGGTGCGGGACTCGTTCCGCGCGGAGTCGTGGCAGACCTCCTACCGCCGCCGCCTGGTGCGCACGGACGTCGTCGTGGTGGTGGCAGCGGCGGTGGCCGCCGCCGTCGTGCGGGGCGTCGCCGTGCACGACCACGTCACGCCCTGGGTGCTGGGGGACCAGCTGCTGTCCGTCGTCGTCCTGGTGACGACGTGGCTCGGCAGCCTGTGGGTCGCCCGCGCCTACGACGTGCGGGTGTTCGCGTCCGGGCCGGCCGAGTACCAGCGGGTGTTCGACGCGTCGTGGCGGCTCGTGGCCCCGCTCGCGCTGCTCGCCCTGCTCGTCGCGCGGCCCGGGATCTCGACGTTCCTGCTCGTCGCGGTGCCCACCGGCATCGTCGCGCTGCTGCTCGGTCGGTGGCTGTGCCGCGGCTGGCTGCACCGGCAGCGCCGGCAGGGCGCGTGCGTCACGCTCGTCCTCGCGGTGGGGCTGCGCGACCAGGTGGAGCGGCTCGTGCACGAGCTCAACGACCGCACCTCCGGGTACCGCGTGGTCGGGGTGTGCGTGCCGACGTCCGACGACGTGCGGCCGGGCGAGGAGATCCTCGGGGTCCCCGTGCTCGGGGACCTGCGCACCGCCGGCACGATGGCGGCCCAGGTGGGTGCGGACTGCGTCGCGGTCAGCGGGTCCGACGCGATCACCGCGGACGTCGTGCGCAAGCTCGGGTGGGAGCTCGAGCCCGCCGGCGTGGACCTCATGCTCACCGCCGAGCTGGCCGACGTCGCGGGGCCGCGCATCACCGTCACCCCCGAGCAGTCGGTGTCCCTGCTGCACGTCGACGCCCCGCGCTTCACGGGGCCGCGGTACGTGCTCAAGTCGGTCGTGGACTGGACGGGCGCCGCGCTCATCACGCTGCTCCTGCTGCCCGTGATGGCGGTCGTCGCCCTCGCCGTGCGGGTCACCAGCCGCGGGCCCGTGCTGTTCCGCCAGGACCGGGTCGGGCGCGACGGCCACACGTTCGAGATGCTGAAGTTCCGCAGCATGCGCCAGGGTGCGGACCGCGAGCACACCGTGCTGACCGGGCCCAGCGACGGCGACGGCGTCCTGTTCAAGCTGCACGACGACCCGCGCATCACCCCGGTCGGGCGCGTGCTGCGCCGGCTGTCCCTCGACGAGCTGCCGCAGCTGTTCAACGTGCTCGCCGGCCAGATGTCGCTCGTCGGGCCGCGGCCGCCGCTGCCCGCCGAGGTGTCGAGGTACGAGGCGCGCGTGCGGCGGCGGCTGCGCGTCAAGCCCGGCCTCACCGGGCTGTGGCAGGTGGGCGGCCGGTCCGACCTGTCGTGGGAGGAAGGCGTGCGTCTCGACGTCTTCTACGCGGAGAACTGGACCGTGTTCGGCGACCTCCTCATCCTCGCCCGCACCGCGAAAGCCGTGGTCACAGGGCGCGGGGCGTACTGACAGGTCGTCGCCTCTCCCGGCGTCGCCGATGTGAAATCCGCGTCACCACGCGGTTTCCGTGCAAGAACCCTTCACAGGATCTGGCACGATTCTGCTCATGGCGAACCAGACCACCGCGCCGCCGCAGGGCGAGCTGAGCGCGATCGACCGCTTCTTCAAGATCACCGAACGAGGCTCCACCATCGGCGCGGAGATCCGCGGCGGTCTGGTGACCTTCTTCGCGATGAGCTACATCATCGTGCTCAACCCGCTGATCATCGGCACCGTGCCCGACGGCACGGGCCAGGTGCTCGGCGGCGGCACCGAGGCCACGCCGGAGACGCTCGGCATGGTCGCCGCCGCGACCGCGCTGATCGCCGGCGTCGCGACGCTCCTCATGGGCGTCTTCGCGAACTACCCCCTCGGCCTGGCCGCCGGCCTCGGGCTCAACGCCGTCGTCGCGTACTCCATCGCCGGCCTGCCGAACGTCACCTGGGCCGACGCCATGGGGCTCGTGGTGATCGAGGGCGTCATCATCCTGATCCTCGTGCTCACCGGGTTCCGGGAGGCCGTGTTCAACGCGGTGCCCGTGGAGCTCAAGACGGCGATCAGCGTCGGCATCGGCATGTTCATCGCGCTGGTCGGCCTCGTCAACGCCGGCTTCGTCGTGCCCGGCGAGGGCACCGTCGTCGCGCTCGGCAACCTCGGCACGTGGCCGATGCTCGTGTTCGTCGTCGGCCTCGTCCTCACCATCGTCCTGTTCGTGCGCAAGGTGCGCGGCGCCATGCTCGTCGCGATCATCACGGCGACGGCGCTCGCCGTCGTGCTCGAGAACACGCTGCACATCGGCGCCAAGAGCGCGGAGAACCCTGACGGCTTCAACCTCAACGCGCCCACCTTCTCGGGCGTGGTCACGACGCCGGACCTCGGCCTGATCGGCCAGTTCTCCCTGCTCGGCTCGTTCCAGAACATCGCGGCGGTGTCCGTGGTCCTCATCGTCTTCTCGCTGCTCATCGCGGACTTCTTCGACACGATGGGCACGATGGTCGCCGTCGGCTCCGAGGGGAAGCTCCTCGACAAGGACGGCAACCCGCCTCGCACGCGCGCCATCCTCGTGGCCGACTCGCTCGCCGCGGTCCTGGGCGGCGTCGGCAGCACGTCGTCCAACACCGCGTACGTGGAGTCGACGACGGGCGTCGGTGCCGGCGCGCGTACCGGCTTCGCCGCCGTCGTCACCGGCGTCCTGTTCCTGCTCGCGACGTTCCTGTCGCCCGTCGTCGCGCTGGTGCCCTACGAGGCCGCCGCGCCCGCCCTCGTCTTCGTGGGCTACCTGATGATGGCGCAGGTCGCGGGCATCTCGTGGCGCAACGTGGAGATCGCCATCCCGGCGTTCCTCACGATCATCATCATGCCGTTCACGTACTCCATCGCCGACGGCATCGGCGCCGGCTTCATCGCCTTCGTGATCATCAAGCTCGCGCTCGGCAAGGTGCGCCAGATCCACGCGCTCATGTGGGTGGCCGCGGCCATGTTCCTCGTCTACTTCACGCTCGAGCCCATCCAGGCGGCACTGGGTCTCTGACCTCGCGCGACGACGTCGCGCCCCGACGGCCCCGGACGGTCCTCGCGACCGGCCGGGGCCGTCGTCGTGCCAGGGTGAAATGTTCCGCGGCTTCTGCCCGGTTGTGGCGGATCTCCGCGGCTGAGCGTGACCGATCCGTGGTCATACGGTGTGGTGTAGGGGGAGGCCGCCGCTACGATTGCCCCGGCCGTCGGGCAGGGTCTCGACGGCACCCGGGAAGCCTTGTCCGACGAAGCGCACCCGCCCCGACCAAGGACTGGAAAGCATGCCCGTAGGAGCCGAACGCCGGTGGTCGTCGACCACTGCCCGCAAGGCTCTGTGGCACCTGCGTCACGGCGGTGTGACCCAGCTGAGGGCGTTCCTGCGGCGGCGCCGTGCGACGGGGGAGCAGCGGTCGGGCGCCGGCCGGATGACGAGCGAGGGCCTCACCTTCGACCCCTGGGACATGCCGCGCCGCGCCCCCGGCCGCGACCTTCGGGTCGGCGTGATCCTGGACGACTTCTCGCGACTCGCGTTCGGCTACGAGTGGGAGCAGGTGCTCCTCAAGCCGTCGTCGTGGCGCGAGCAGCTGGACGGGCTGGACCTCGTCTTCGTGGAGTCCGCGTGGCGCGGCAACGGCGGGGCTTGGCAGTACCACCTCACCGGCGCGTCGGCCCCGCGTCCCGCGCTGGTGGAGATGCTCGACGCGGCCCGCGAGCGGGGTGTCCCGACGGTCTTCTGGAACAAGGAGGACCCGGTCCACTTCGAGGACTTCGTCGACACGGCGGCCCTGTTCGACCGCGTGTACACGACCGACGTCGGGCGCCTCGACGCCTACCGCGAGCGGCTGGCCCACGACCGCGTGGGCGTGCTCGAGTTCGGAGCGCAGCCCGCGATCCACAACCCCGTGCGCACCCACGGCGACGGCCCGGGGCGGGACGTCGCGTTCGCCGGCACGTGGTTCGCGCACAAGTACCCGGAGCGTCGGGAGCAGGCCGAGATGCTGCTGGGCGGCGCCCTCGACGTCTCGCCGCGCATGGCCACCGGGCTGGAGATCTTCTCGCGGTTCCGCGGGCAGGGGGACCGGTACGAGTTCCCGGAGCCGTTCGCTTCGCGCGTCGTGGGATCCCTCGACTACGCGCAGATGCTCACGGCGTACCGCGACTACAAGGCGTTCCTCAACGTGAACTCGGTGGTCGACTCGCCGAGCATGTGCGCACGACGGATCTTCGAGATCACCGCCTGCGGCACCCCCGTCGTGACCGCGCCCAGCGCCGCGACGGGGGAGTTCTTCCCGGCCGACGAGGTCTTCGCCGTCACGTCGCGCGCCGAGGCCGCCGACACGGTGCGCGCGCTGGTGCGCTCGCCAGAGCTGCGCGACCGCGCCGTCCACCTCGGGCAGCGGCGCATCTGGCGGGAGCACACCTACGGGTCGCGCGTGCAGCGCGTGCTGCACGACGCCGGCCTGGCGCCGTCGGCGGACGTGCCGCGGCAGAGCGTCACCGCGCTGGTGTCCACGAACCGTCCGCACCGGTTCGACGACGTGCTGCGCACCGTCGGTGCGCAGACAGGTGTGCCGGTGCAGCTCGCGCTGCTGACGCACGGCTTCGAGGTGGACGAGGCGGACCTGCGCGAGCGCGCAAAAGAGGTCGGCGTCGAGGACATCGTGCTGCTGCAGGCGGGGAGCGACGTCCCCCTGGGGACGTGCCTCAACCGGCTCGTCGACGTCGCGGACGGCGACGTCGTCGCCAAGCTGGACGACGACGACCTGTACGGCGCGCAGTACCTCTCCGACCAGCTGTACGCGCTGGACTACAGCGGCGCCGAGGTGGTCGGCAAGCAGGCGCACTACATGTACCTCGAGGGCCACGACGCCACCGTGCTGCGCTTCGCGGAGCGGGAGCACCGGTTCACAGACTTCGTCATGGGCCCTACGATCGTCGCGCGTCGGTCGGTTGCCACGGGCGTACGTTTCGGCGACATGCCGCGAGGGGAAGACACGGCGTTCCTGCGCGGGGCAGTGGATGCCGGTGCGCGGATCTACTCCGCGGACCGGTTCAACTTCGTCCAGATGCGCTCCGGTGAGGACCGGCACACCTGGACCGTCACCGATGCCGAGCTGCTCGCCAGCGGCTCGGTCGCCTTTTACGGACGTGCCGACCGGCACGTCCTGGTCTGACAAGGACAGGTGATGGGGATCAACACCGTCGCTGTGATCGGGCTGGGATACATCGGCCTCCCGACCGCCGCCATCCTCGCGTCGAAGGACGTCACGGTGGTCGGCGTGGACGTGAACTTGTCCACCGTCGAAGCGATCAACCGAGGTGATGTCCCCTTCGTCGAGCCCGACCTCGCGATGTACGTCGCCGGAGCGGTACAGCAGGGCACCCTCCGCGCGACCGCCACCCCCGAGCCGGCCGACGCGTTCATCGTCGCCGTGCCTACGCCTTTCCGGGGGGATCACGAGCCGGACCTCTCGTACGTCGAGTCGGCGGCGAAGACCCTGGCCCCGCAGCTGCGCGGCGGGGAGCTCCTCATCCTCGAGTCGACCTCGCCTCCCGGCGCGACCCGCAAGATGGCCGAGTGGGTGCTCGAGGCGCGGCCCGACCTTTCCCTGGACGGCGCGGACGGTCACCCGCAGATCCATGTAGCGCACTGCCCGGAGCGCGTGCTGCCAGGCCGCGTCATGATCGAGCTGGTCACCAACGACCGCATCGTCGGCGGTCTCACTCCCGAGGCAGCCCAGATGGCGAAGGATCTGTACGCCATCTTCTGCCAGGGCGAGATCCTGCTCACCGATGCCGTGACCGCCGAGATGGCGAAGCTGGTCGAGAACTCGTTCCGCGACGTCAACATCGCCTTCGCGAACGAGATCTCCCTCATTGCGGATCGGGTCGGCGTCGACGTGTGGGAGCTCATCCGCCTGGCCAACCATCACCCGCGCGTCAACGTCCTGCAGCCAGGCCCGGGCGTCGGCGGGCACTGCATCGCCGTCGACCCGTGGTTCCTCGTGGATGCCGCGCCCGAGCAGGCGCGCCTCATCCGTACCGCACGCGAGGTGAACGACAGCAAGCCGCGGTGGGTCGTCGACAAGGCTGTCGCCGCCGTCGAGGGAATCGAGGCACCTACCATCGCCGCACTAGGCCTCACGTTCAAGGCCGACATCGACGACCTGCGCGAGTCGCCGGCGCGACGTATCGTCGCCGAGCTCGCGGACCGGCTGCCCCGGGCACAGGTCCTGGCCGTCGATCCGCACGTCCAGCAGCTCCCGGCCGAGCTTGCTCGCCGAGAGAACGTCGACCTGGGGGACCTCGATCAGGCCCTCGGAGCGGACGTGGTGATGGTCCTCGTCGACCACTCCGACTTCCGGACGGCTCTCACCGAGGACGCGACCGGTCGCATCTCGGTGATCGACACGCGCGGGGTGCTCGCATGACCGCGCCCGACACGCGTCCACCGGGCGGGGCGTCGCGCCTCCGGCTCGTCGTCGCCGGGGTCGTCGCTCTGGGGGTGCTCGTCGCGCTCGTCCTCGACGTCGCCGGAGTCGGCAACAGCCTGCTCCAGGTGTCGGCGGCCGCGGGGGTCGTCGCGATCCTGTTCCTGGGGGCCCGGGACGAGAAGCGCGCCGCGGTGCGCGACGCGCGCGTGCGCACCCTGATGCGGGACAACACGAGTGCGATCCGCCACCTGACGGAGACGACGCGCGCTGCCGACGCGAGGATCGTCGCGGCGATCGACGAGATGCGTCGTGAGCAGGCCGATGCCGCCGCGAAGCAGGTCGATGCCGTCGCGCACGTGGCCGCGGACGTCGATCACGTCGCGGAGCTGGTCGACAAGCTGGGCGCGGTCCACGAGCTGGAGCGCCTGCGAGAGGCACAGGCACGCAACGGGGCGAGGGCCCGTCTGCTCGCCGAGAGCCAGCGCTCCCACGGGAGGACGAGGGGATGACACCGGTGACCGAGCTTGATGTCCTGCAGATCGGCGAGTTCCGGTTCTCGGGCGGCTCCGGCCGTCGCCTGGCGGAGGAGATCGAGGCCCTCAGCGACCTTGGACTACGGGTCGGCCTGTTGCCCCTCAACACCTCGAGGTTCAAGCGCGGGACGCCCTGGCACCGGCGGATCCTCGAGGTGCTGAAACGCCCGACCGTATCGGTCGTCGAGCCCGGGGCGACCGTCGTCGCGGACCTGACCGTTCTCAGACACCCCGCGCTCCTGGCGGAGGCGCTGCCCGAGAGCCGGCGCATCCGGACCGACCGAGCGCTCGTGGTCGCGAACCAGAGCCGGGCGACCGACGGCATCGACTACGACGCCTCGAAGGTGCACGAGGCGTTGGAGGCCTGGCTGGGCATTCCCCCGACGTGGATGCCCATCGACGAGGTCGTCCGTGACGAGCTGCTGCTGTCGGGGATCGACCGTCGAGAGATCTCGGACACGGACTGGATCCAGCTGCCGTGGCGGGAGGAGCCCGAGGCGGTCCTCGCGTACGAGGCGGACGGGCTGATCGTCCACAGTCCCCAGACGTTGGCCGAGCAGGTGCGGGCCTCGATGGATGCGCACGGCCCCGTCCAGGTCGCGGGCGGCGACGTACGCCTGTGGGTCGGAGACGGGTCCGCGGACCCGAACTCGGCCCGTCGTGCGGCGCTCGGGGCGGCCCACGCGGGGTTCCGGGTGATCCTTCCGGCGCAATCCGTCGACGACATCGGCTGGACCGGCCCCACGTACTCGTACCGCGGCATCGCCGAGGCGGTGGCCGAGGTGGCGGCGTCTGCGAACGTCCCGTCGCCGGTCGTCGGCCGTGCCCTGCACGATGTCTACGCCCGGGACCTGGTCCACCTTCTCTACGGATACGGGACTCGACCGGAACGCCCACGCCTCCAGACCGCGCCCGACGGAACGCGCATGAAGCCTGTCGTCCTCTTCGTGACCAGCAACGGCGCAGGCATGGGACACCTCACCAGGGAGCTGGGTATCGCGAGGGCGCTCGCGCCGTTCGCGGACCCCGTGTTCGTCTCGTTGTCGCAGGGCGTGCCGGTGGTTCGCAGTTTCGGGTTCCCCTACGAGTACGTGCCGTTCACGAGTGCGTTGCACGCACCCGCCGACCAGTGGAACAGGTACTTCCGCGAGCGTCTCAAGCGAGCGATCGAGACCTATGACGCCGCCTGCGTGGTCTTCGACGGGGTCTGGCCCTACGGAGGGCTGGTCCAGGCGGTCAAGGCCACGGGAGTCCGCTCGGTCTGGGTCCGACGAGGGATGTGGAAGCCCCACATCTCACCGGACCAGCTGCGGACCGCGAGCCGGTTCGACCTCGTCATCGAGCCCGGCGATTTCGCGGCGGCGATGGACCGTGGGGCGACCACGACGGTGTCGGACGCGCTGAAGGTCGAACCCATCACGGTCGTCTCCTCCGAAGAGATCCTCCCGCGGGACGCGGCTCGGCAGGCGCTGAACCTGCCCCTCGCGAACAAGCTCGCGCTGGTGACGTTGGGCGCGGGCAACATCAACAACATCGTCGACACGCAAGGGCTGTTCGTGGGGGCCGTCCAAGGGCTCGGCCCGGAGTGGCGTGCGGTGGTGACCACGCCCCCGATCGCCGACAGCTCGGGGGTCGACGAGGCGATCGAGGTGTCAGCGTTCCCGCTGGCCCGCTACGCGATGGCCTTCGACTTCGCTGTCTCGGCGACCGGGTACAACTCGTACCACGAGTGGCTCGTCGCAGGGTTGCCGGCGATCTGGGTCCCCAACCGCAACACGATCACCGACGATCAGGACGCGCGCGCCGAGTTCGCCGAGCGGGAGAGCCTGGGGCTGAACGTGCCCGAACCGACCGCGGCCTCGGTGGACGAGGCGGTCCGGACGATGGGTGCCGCGGAGGTGCGGCGGAAGATCCGTCGGCGTGCCGAGGACCTGCCGAGAATCAATGGAGCGACGCGCGCTGCCGCCGCGATCGCCGAGCTGCTGGGAGTGCATGCCGGATGACGAGCCACGGCGCCACACGACCTGCTCTTGTCGCCGACCTGATCAGGGGCATCAGATCCGAGCTGCCGCTGAGGTCACGACCGCGGCTCGACGTGGGGAGCACCAAAGGCGTGCGGGCGCACGAGGCGACGACGCTCCCGCTCTACGTCGTCCCCGTGTTCGACCTCCGGGAGAGCTCGCTCGATCGACTGTTCCGACAGCTCTACGGTGCGCAGGTGGCCTCGGACGGCTTCAGGGTCGTGCTGTTCACGTCGGGCGACCTGTTCAGGCGTGCGCGTGCGTACGGCTGGGCCGTCGAGCACGTCATGGACGAGGCCAGCTGGATCGGACGGCGCCGGACTTCCGCGGAGTGGGAGTCGTACGCCGTGGCCTCGTTCCGCTGGGCGGTCGGCGAGTACGGAGCTCAGGGAATCCTCGTCCCTGACGCGAACGGCGACCTCACCGGAGAGCTATTGCTCGCGCGGCTGCCCGTCTCCGAGGAGCACCTGAACGGAGCCGATGGCCCCGGGGAGCCGTACTCGTCGTGGCGTGAGTGGAGCGATGGCGGCGGCGCGCTGCGGTGGGGGACGTCGCAGGTCAAGACCCACGATCAGATCACGGAGGTCCAGGCGGTCCGTGGCGACGCCCACTCCCATGTGGTGTTCTTGGGTGCCTGCGACGGCGACGCCGACTCGTCGTTGCTGGCGGCGGCTCGCCACAGCGACTGGTCCACGGTGGTCCTCTCGGCCACGGAAGACGAGGCCGCATCAGAGCTCGGGGCCAGGATGTGCCTGAGCCTGACCCCTCCGGGGTACGTGCGCGTCGCCGTGGTGGGGTCGAGCGTGGTCGACGTCGACTACCTCGTCGAGCTGAACGACTTCATCGTCCGGGCCGACGGGGACCAGTACTTCGTCGCTCCGTGCCTCGAGCGGGATGCCGACCATGAGGCCCGGCTGGGCGACTGGCAACCGATCGAGGCCGGGGCGTTCGTCGACGCGGTGGACGACTACGTCAGATGGTGCCGCAGCAGCCAGAACAGCCGCCTGTCCTTCGCGGCGGTCTGACGCCATGGAACAGCCGGCGTGGTCGGCCCCGTTCCTCCACGTGGCGGGTGCGCGTCCGAATTTCCCGAAGCTCGCGCCGGTGCACGATGCGCTCCGCCGCCGCGGCGCCCGTCAGTTCGTCGTGCACACGGGTCAGCACTTCGACGACGCGCTCTCCGGCGTGTTCTTCCGGCAGCTGGGACTCCCGACCCCGGATCGGAACCTCGGGGTCTCCGGCGGGTCGGACTCCGAGGTCATTGCACGGATCATGCTGGAGTTCGAGGCGGTCGCACGGTCGGTCGCCCCCGTGTGCGTGATCGTGTACGGAGACGTGAACTCGACGATCGCGGCGGCAACGGTTGCCGTGAAGCTCGGGATCCCTGTCGCTCATGTCGAGGCAGGTCTGCGGAGCCGCGACCGGTCGATGCCCGAAGAGATCAACCGCATCGTGACCGACCACCTGGCCTCGGTCCACTTCGCGACCAGCCCGGACGCCGTGGAGAACCTTGCCGCCGAAGGCATCACGGGCGAGGGCGTCGAGCTCGTCGGCAACCCGATGATCGACACGTTGCTCCGCTCGATGGACAGGTTCGACGCGGGGACCGTGCGCCGTGACCTCCACCTGCCCGACGAGTACGCGACCGTCACCGTCCACCGGCCCAGGAACGTCGACACGCAGGAGGACGCCCGCGAGGTCGTCGCTGCGGTCCACGGCGTCGCCGACCTGGTCGATGTCGTCCTCCCCCTGCATCCTCGGGGCGGCGAGCGGCTGCGGGGTCAGGGTCTGGAGAAGCACGATCGGGTGCACGTCGTGCCACCTCTGGGATATCTCGAGTTCATGGGGCTGGTACGAGGATCCCGACTCGTCGTCACGGACTCCGGTGGCGTCCAGGAGGAGACGACCGTCTTCGGCGTCCCGTGCCTGACCCTCCGGCCGAACACCGAACGGCCGGTGACCATCACTCATGGAAGCAATCAGCTCGTCAGCCGTGAGAACGTGGTCCGCGCGGCAGAGAAGGTGCTGACCGAGGAGCGCCGCGCGACCGCGCGACCGCCCTTGTGGGACGGAGCGGCTGGGGAGAGGATCGCTGATTCCTTGAACCGGCGTTTTCGGTCCCTCTAGCCCGGCTGTCCTCAGAAATGTTGAGCGTTGCCATTCGAGCTACTGACAACTTGGGAGAACGTCGATGAAGGTCTCTGTCGTCCGGGACGAGTCGTGGGTCAGGTTCTCGTGCGAGATCGAGGACGGGGACACGCCCGTCGTGTCACCGGGCTCGCTTGCCGCCCACGACGCGCGGGTGCGGCTGTCGTCCGAGGTCCAGGTCCACCCGGACCTCCTGGCGCTCGCGGCGATCCTGGTGTTCGCCCCGTGGTCTCGACGATTCACGTTCGAGTTCGGGATCAGCGCGGACTTCGCGGACGTGGCTCGAGACGCGGCCGGGTTCGACGTCGGGCCTGTTGACTCCGGCCTCGCACCCCGGGCCCGTCCCGCGGACTCGGTGCCCGGGCTGTGCTACAGCGGCGGAGCCGACTGCACGGCGGCGCTGACGGTCATGCCCGAGTCCACGGTGTCGTATTTTCTTGATCGGATCTCCCGGCCGGACGAGAAGTGGCGGGGTCTCTATCGCAAGGAAGCCGCGCATCACGCCTGCGCACAGCTGACGAAGGCAGGGCGTGCGGTGAACATGGTCGAGACGGATCTGGAGTTCGTCCGATCACCGGTCGGCTTTCCGCACGATTTCTCCAACGCGGTGCCGGCCGTGCTGAGTGCAGACCGTGACGCCCTGGGGTCAATCGCCTGGGGGGCCATTCTCGAGTCCACCTACCGCGTGGGCTCCCTTCGATTCCGGGACTATGTCAAGAGCCCGTGGTTCGTGGGTATCGGTCCCCTTTTCGAGGCGGTCGGTCTTCCGGTCTACAACCCCGTCGCCGGTGTGAGCGAAGTGGGGACCGCGATCATCGCGGGCAGGTCGGAGTATGGGGCGTACGCCCAGTCGTGCATGCGGGGGTTCGTCGGCGAGCCCTGCCGTCGCTGCTGGAAGTGTGCCCGCAAGATCCTGCTCGAGTCGGCGCTCTCGGGGGACTGGCCGGACGCGCAGGAGATCAATGCCATGGCGGTGGGCGCGGACACGCCGAAGCTCTTCCTCAAGGAGCCCCTCAAGCACGAGGGCGTCGTCGCGTTCTTCGCGAGGCGCTATCCGGCGGATGGCGGCAGCGAGTTCATGCGCCTGCTGGACGATCGTGTGTCGGGCTACTCGGTGGAGTGGCTCAACCATTGGTACGTGCCGTCGATGGACAGCGTCCCGTCCGACCTCCGGGAGTTCTCGACGGCCCGCATCAACGAGTACCTCGAGCCGATGTCGGTGGTCGAGATGGAGGACTTCCGGTCCTGGGACATGCGGCCCGTGCTGGCTACCGATCGACGCAAGCGCGCCACGACAGCGTTCTCCGACTACCTGAACGGCCTTCTCCTGGAAGCCAAGGGGGCGGCCCTGCCGGTGCGGTGACGCCGGTCGCCGTCGGCCTGGCGCCCTGTCCACAACGCGAAGGGCCTCCGGTGCGGCGAGCGGCACGCCGGAGGCCCGGACCCACGTCCTATTTCGCCTGGTTGCGCTCGATGAGGGTGTCGATGTCGTGCCATTCCGTCAGGTCCCGGCCCGTCAGTTCCTGGACGAACTGGATGTCGCGCTCGTAGAGGTGGGCGAGAGCCACGATTTCCTGCGTGGAGACGGGGCGCGCCCGGCGGATCGCGTCGATACCGGGGTGATGGTTGTATCGCCGTGCCAGTATCGGCGACTCCCAGAACTCGGGGTAGTCGTCGGCGCCGATGGCGTCCAGTGCCGAGCCCAGGTACTTGCGCGGCGAATCCTCCAGGTCGTCGAAGAGCAGCGTGCAAAGAGCCTCTTCGCCGAGAGCGTCGCGCCAGTGCCGATAGTGACGCTCGTAGAATCCGATGTCGACGATGCCGAGGGCGGGATTGGCCCTGAAGATTCCCTCCTCGACCTTCGCGCGGCCGTTCGCGACGTAGTGCCAGAATGCGGAGACCGCGCGAGTCACGGGGTCGCGTAGCGAGAGGAGGATGCGCACGTCGCGACCGAGGCCCTGCTTGATGGCGTGAGGCGTGCTGGGCCGGGGGACGCCAAATCCGCTCTCCGTCGTCTGCCAGAAGTACGTGGGTGTCCGCTCCCCGCGCCACGGTGACGTCCGGATGTCACGGAAGTGGGCGCTGTAGCCTTCGACGGCGTCCTTGTCGCTCAGCACATCAGCGCGACTGAAGAAGTTCGACGCCTTGCCCGGGGCCATCTCGATGTCCTGATGGCGTGCAAGCTGCTTGTAGAGCCACAGTGTTCCCGCGCGGTGCGCGCCCGCGATGATGAGGTTGGGCATCGGGGGTGAGTCATTGCCGCGTGCGGGAGCGGGACGCCCGGCGCCCGGGTCGCGGCGAGCGGCGGGTGTGCGCTCCGCAGCGGGTGTCCGCGAGGCGATGTGCCGTTCGACGGTCTCGCTGATGTATCCGTAGACGTTGTCGGAGTAGTGGAACGGCGCGGGGCCCCACCGGTGCGAGCTCCCGGCGCGGACCTCGTGCTCGCCCAGCGACACGACGTGCGCGTCGAGGGACGTCTGTGCGGCCTTGACGTAGTGGGGGTACAGCGAGTTCGCGTCGGCGGCGGAGAGCCCGAAGCTGTCGGGGGCCGGTGTGCCGGTGTCGTCGAGCGACGCCCACGGAATGTCCAGGAGGACGACCGCGGCCTGCGGCATGTGCTGACGGACGAGGTTCCCGACGGAGGCGATCCCTTGCGACCAGTACTGGAAGTGGAGGTCGCTGCCGAAGGGCAGGTGCTGGGAGCCCGCGGGGAGGTCGTTCTCCGCTCCCGTGGACACGAGCTCGACGGACCGCGTGATCACGGAGCCGTCGGGCAGGACGTACGCACCCAGCCGCTCGTCGACGAGGTCGACCAGGACGAGGTCGGTCTGGCCCGACAGCTGCGGCACGATGGCCTGCAGGCTCGACTCGAAGTCCCCGGAGAGCATGCGCTGCTGGAACGCGGACTCGAGCTTCGGCGGGTCGATGAGGGTGACCGGACGGGTGTAGGCGCTGAGCGCTGACTGGCGTGCGACGTATTGCATCAGCTCGAACCGGTCGGGGTCGAAGTGCTCGAACGCGTCTCTCGAGACGCACGAGCCGTAGATGAAGACTCGGTTCTTGGTCATCGTGGGCTCCCTGCCTGCCAGTCAGCCGGCCGAGGACCACCGCTGAGCAGGTGGAGGACGGCCGAGACGGAGCGGACGGCACTGCGGCCGTCCCCGTAAGGATTGGTTGCTCGGGCCATCGCGTCGTACGTGGCCTGGTGGGTGAGGAGCGTCGTCACCTCGTTGACGATGCGCTCCTCGTCCGTACCGACGAGCTTCACCGTCCCCGCGTCGACGGCCTCCGGTCGTTCGGTGTTCTCCCGCAGGACGAGGACGGGCTTGCCGAGACTCGGCGCCTCTTCCTGGACACCTCCCGAGTCCGTCAGCACCACGCTTGCGAGCGAGAGCAGGCGGGTGAACTCGCCGTAGGCGAGGGGCTCGGTCACGGTGACGTTGCTCAGGCCCTGGAGGTGCGGCAGCACAGCCTCGCGGACGGCGGGGTTGCGGTGCACGGGCAGGACCACCTGGACGTGCGGGAAGGCCTTCGCCAGGCGCGCGAGGGCCCGCCCGACGCCCTCCATGGCGCCGCCCCAGTTCTCGCGACGGTGGGTGGTCACGAGGACGATCTGACGCCCGGAGTCCGCGAGATGCTCGAGACCGGGGTCGGTGAAGGAGGTCTTCTTCTCGACCGTCGTCAGGAGAGCGTCGATGACGGTGTTGCCGGTGACGCAGATGGTCTCGGGGTCGACACCCTCACGGAGGAGGTTGTCCCTGCTGGTCATGGTCGGCGCCAGGTGCAGGGCGGCGATCTGCGAGGTGAGCCTGCGGTTCGCCTCCTCGGGGAACGGCGACAGGATGTTCCCCGAACGGAGGCCGGCCTCCACGTGGACCACCGGGATGCCGCGGTGGAACGCGGCCAGGGCCGCGGCGGTCGAGGTCGAGGTGTCGCCCTGCACGACGACGGCGGCGGGCTGTTCCGCGACCAGCACGGGGTCGAGCCTCTCGAGCACTCGCGCCACGATCAGCGACAGGGACGCGCCGTGCTCGAAGATGTCGAGGTCGTGGTCGGGGTCGATCTCGAAGGTCCTGTTGACCTGGTCGAGCATCTCGCGGTGCTGGCCGGTGACCACGGTCACCGAGTCGAGCGTGTCGCTGGCCTCGAGGGCCTTGATGACCGGGGCCGCCTTGATGGCCTCGGGTCGGGTGCCGTACACCGTCATGATGCGTGGGCGCCTGCTTGCCACTATGCCCTGTCTCCTCGGTTGCGAGGCCGTGACGTCGACCGGGGCCGCACGTGTCGGGAAGTGTACAGACGGGACGGCCGGGCCTCGTCCACGCGGACGGTGGTCTGCTCCCGCTCGGCGAAGGCGGTCTCGATGATCCGCTTCGCCTCGTCCGGCTTGTCCTTCGCCACGGCCCAGGCCCACTTGCGGTAGCGCAGCGCGACGTCCTCGGCGGGGCCGTCGAGGACGAGCCGGCCGTGGTTGAGCCAGATGGCCCGGGTGCAGCTCTCCTCGATGGTCTGCGCGGCGTGGGACACGAGGAACACGGTGCCGGCGCTCTGGCGCAGGCCCTGCATGCGGGCCTCGCTCCGTTCCTTGAAGGCGGCGTCGCCGGTGGCGAGGGCCTCGTCGATGAGCAGGATGTGCGGGTTGGACGCGGTGGCGATGGCGAAGCGCAGGCGAGCTCCCATGCCGGACGAGTACGTCTTCATCGGCAGGTAGATCGACTTGCCGAGGCCGGCGAGCTCCTTGACCTCCGGGACGGCGGCCTCGGCCTGCGCGGGCGTGAGCCCCATCGCGAGGCAGCCGAGCCGGATGTTCTCCTCGCCCGACAGGTCGGGCACGAGGGCGGCGTTGACGCCGATGAGCACGGGCGTGCTCTCGGCCAGCACGCGTCCTTTGGCGGGGTTCTCGAGCCCGGCGATGATGCGCAGCAGGGTGCTCTTGCCGGAGCCGTTCTGCCCCACGAGGCCGATCTGCTCGCCCGACTTCGCCACGAACGAGATGCCCGACAGCGCGCGCACCAGCACCTTGGGGTCGTTGCCCAGCACGGTGCGCGCTGCGCGCACCACCGGGTTGACGCGGCGCTTGCGCTCGGCCGCGTCGGTGGACGGCACGCGGTAGCGAACGCTGACGTCCTGCACCGCCACGGTCGCCTGGGCGAAGGGGTCGGCGACGTCAGGCACGGCCATACGACTCCTCCGCCCACCAGAAGACGACGAAGCCGACGACGAGCGTCCCGATCGCCCAGCCGCCCAGCCCGAGCCAGGTCGACAGGCTCGGCACGGCCCCGTAGAGCAGGGTGTCGCGAGCGGCGTCGAGGACCATGTACATCGGGTTGGCCTCCATGACCCCGACGATCCACGGGTAGTCCTTGAACCGGTCGATCGAGAAGAACACCGCCGACCCGTACAGCCAGAACCGCATGAGCACGCTGATGAGCTGGTTGAGGTCGGGCAGCGCGGCCGCGGCCCGGGCGAGCAGCAGCGCCAGCCCGGTCGTGAAGAGCACCTGCAGGACGAGGACCGCGGGGAACAGGGCGGCGGCCGCAGTCCAGTGCTCCTGCTCCGGCAGCACCAGGAGCAGCACGAACATCGCCCCGAGCGTCGGAGCCAGATTGAGGATGCCGCGCAACACCACGGAGATCGGCAGCGACGCCCGCGGAAACGTGAAGGCCCGAATGAGGTTGCGCCCGCTCGCGATGGACTTCGCACCGCCGGTCACGGACTGGGTCGTGAACTGGAAGAGGAAGACGCCGATGATGAGGTAACCGAGAAAGTTGTCGATCCCCTTGCTGGAGTTCAGCACCTTCCCGAAGATCAGGTAGTACGCCAGCCCGTTGAGCATGGGGTTGATGACCAGCCACGTCTGCCCGAGCAGCGTCTCGCGCGTGCCGCTGGTGACTTTCGCCCGCGCCTCGGCCCAGAGGAAGTGCCGCCGCTTCCACAGCTGCGCGAGGTAGGTGCGGATCGGGGGCCGCGCGCCCACCTGGGTGAGCCGACCGGTGGAGACGACCTCGAGGGTGGAGGCCTGTGTGCCGAAGAGGTCGGAGTACAGGTCAGCCGGGCGCGGCTCTGCGCCCTGGTGAACTCCGGCCTCGTACGTCATCGCCCCGCATCCTAGAGTGAGCCCGGCGCCGTGTGACGCGCCCCAGTCCCTGTGGACGCCTGGCGAAGGGCAGCAGTCATATGCGCATCTCGGTGATCGGTCTGGGCTATCTGGGCGCGGTGCACGCCGCGAGCCTGGCCCACCTCGGCCACGACGTGGTGGGGGTCGATGTCGACGCGGAGCGGGTGGACGCGCTGGCCGCGGGCAAGGCGCCGTTCTTCGAGCCAGGGCTGGACGAGCTGTTGTCGCAGGTCATGGGCACAGGCCGGCTGACCGTCTCGACCGACATGGCTGCGGTCGCCGGGTCACAGGTGCACTTCGTGTGCGTCGGGACGCCCCAGCGGAAGGACGGTCCCGCGGCCGACCTCGCCTTCGTCGACGCCGCGGTGGACGAGCTGGTCGAGTTCCTCGCGGCGGGTGAAATCGTCGTCGGCAAGTCCACCGTCCCGGTGGGCACGGCGCGACGACTCGCGGGCGTCGTCGCGGCGGCGCGGCCCGGGGCGGTGCTCGCCTGGAACCCGGAGTTCCTGCGCGAGGGCTTCGCCGTGCAGGACACGCTGCACCCCGACCGCCTCGTCTACGGCGTGCCGGACGGCGCGGCGGGGGAGCGGGCCACGGCGACGCTCGACGCCGTCTACGCCCGGCCGCTCGCCGAGGGCGTGCCGCGGATCGTCACGGACTACCCGACGGCCGAGCTGGTGAAGGTGGCCGCCAACTCGTTCCTCGCCACCAAGATCTCCTTCATCAACGCCATGGCCGAGCTGTGCGAGGTGGCGGGGGGCGACGTCGCCCGCCTCGCGGACGCGATCGGCCACGACGCGCGCATCGGGCGCCGCTTCCTCAACGCCGGCCTCGGCTTCGGGGGAGGCTGCCTCCCCAAGGACATCCGCGCCTTCCGCGCCCGCGCCGACGAGCTCGGGGCGGGCGACGCCGTCGCCTTCCTCGGCGAGGTGGACGCCATCAACACGCGCCGTCGTACCCGCATGGTGGACCTCGCGTCCGAGGTGCTGGGCGGGATGGTGGAGGGCGCCGAGGTCACGGTGCTCGGCGCCGCGTTCAAGCCCGACAGCGACGACGTCCGCGACTCGCCGGCCCTCGACGTCGCGGCCCGCCTGGCGGAGCTGGGCGCCGTCGTGACGGTGCACGACCCGCAGGCCATCGACAACGCCCGCGCGAAGCAGCCGCACCTCCACTACGAGCGGGACCTGGAGGCCGCGCTCGCCGGCGCGGACGCCGTCCTCCTCCTCACGGAGTGGAAGCAGTACCGCGACCTCGACCCGGAGCACGTGGGCACGCTGGTCGCGCAGCGCACGATCCTCGACGGCCGCAACGCCCTGGACCGCGCCGCGTGGACCGGGGGCGGCTGGCAGTATCGTGCTCTCGGCCGGCGCTGAGCCGGTCGTTCCCTCCACAGATGGGTTCAGGTCCTCATGCGGGTTCTGGTCACCGGTGGCGCCGGTTTCATCGGGGCGAACTTCGTCCAGCAGACGGTCGCGGAGCGCCCGGACGCCGTGGTGACGGTGCTGGACGCGTTGACGTACGCCGGGGACCGGTCGTCGTTGGCCCCGGTCGCGGACCGGGTGAACTTCGTCCAGGCGTCCGTCACCGACGCGGAGGCGGTGGACGGCCTCGTGGGCGACGCGGACCTCGTCGTGCACTTCGCCGCGGAGTCGCACAACGACAACTCGCTGGCGGACCCGTCGCCGTTCGTGCAGACCAACGTGGTGGGCACGTTCACCCTGCTCGAGGCGGTGCGCCGCCACGGGGTGCGGTACCACCACATCTCGACGGACGAGGTCTACGGCGACCTGCCGCTGGAGGGCGACGAGAGGTTCACCCCGGCGACGCCGTACAACCCCTCGAGCCCGTACTCGTCGACGAAGGCCGGCTCCGACCTGCTGGTGCGCGCGTGGGTACGCTCGTTCGGCGTCGAGGCCACGATCTCGAACTGCTCGAACAACTACGGCCCGTACCAGCACGTGGAGAAGTTCATCCCGCGGCAGGTCACCAACCTCATCGACGGGACCCGTCCCCGCCTGTACGGGGCAGGGCTGAACGTGCGCGACTGGATCCACGTCCACGACCACAACACCGCCGTGTGGGCGATCATCGACCGCGGCCGCGTCGGCGAGACGTACCTCATCGGCGCCGACGGCGAGACGAACAACCTCGAGGTGGTGCGCACCCTGAACGAGCTGTTCGGGCGCGACGCGGACGACTTCGACCACGTCGCCGACCGCCCGGGGCACGACCTGCGCTACGCGATCGACGCCACGAGGCTGCGCACCGAGCTCGGTTGGACCCCGCAGTTCACCGACTTCCGCACCGGACTCGCCGCGACCGTCGACTGGTACCGCGCGCACGAGGACTGGTGGCGCCCCGCCAAGGCCGCCGTCGAGGCCAGGTACGCCAGCACCGGCCAGTAGGACCGGGAGGAGCCGCGCGGCGTCAGCCGCGCAACGACGCGACGAAGTCCTGCACGGCGTCGTGGGTGGGCAGCAGGCCCTGGGCCTTCGCCTCGGCCAGGCCGGGGGCGGCGGTGTCCTTGTCGGACAACTGCGCGACCAGCGGCGAGCCGTCGCGGGCCGTCGTGGGCCACTCGATGCCGACCTCCGGGTCCAGGGGGTGGATGCCGTGCTCGTGGCCGGGGTTGTAGCCCGCGGAGCACAGGTAGAGCACGGTCGAGCCGTCCTCCAGGGACATGAACGCGTGGCCCAGGCCCTCGCCGAGGTAGATGGCGCGCCGGTCGACGTCGTCGAGCAGGACGGAGTCCCACCGCCCGAAGGTGGGCGAGCCGACGCGGAGGTCGACGACGACGTCGAGGACGGCACCCTTCGCGCAGGTGACGTACTTGGCCTGGCCGGGCGGCACGTCGGCGAAGTGGATGCCGCGCAGCACGCCGGCGGCGGACACCGAGGCGTTGGCCTGCTGCAGGTCGAGCCGGTGGCCGACGGCCTCGGCGAACGGTCCGGACCGGAACCACTCGAGGAAGACACCGCGCGGGTCGCCGTGCTGCTGCGGGGTGATCTCGTAGGCGCCGGGGACGGCCAGCTCGCGGATCTGCACGGGGCGCTCCTTCGCGGGGTCGGCCAGGTTTCGACGACGGGTCGGGCCCGTAGGATCCTACGGTGACCGAGACCACGACGGCACCGCCCGCCACCTCCGCGTCGCGACGCTGGCTGGTCGTCGGCGCCACGGGAATGCTGGGGACCGACCTGCTGGCCCGTCTCGGGGACGCCGGGGCGGACGTCGTCGGGCTGCGTCGGGCGGACCTCGACGTCACGGACGCCGACGCCGTCCTGGCCGCGGCCCGCGGGTTCGACGTCGTGGTCAACGCCGCCGCGTGGACGGCGGTCGACGACGCCGAGGCCCACGAGGCCGAGGCGTTCCGCGTCAATGCGACCGGAGCCGCGAATCTCGCGCGGGCCGCGCACGCGGCGGGCGCCCGCCTGGTGCAGGTGTCCACGGACTACGTGTTCGACGGCGCCGCCACCGCGCCCTACGACGAGGACGCGCCGCTCGCGCCCGTGTCCGCGTACGGGCGCACCAAGGCCGCGGGGGAGTGGGCCGTGCGCGCGGAGGCGCCGGACCACCTGATCGTGCGGACCGCCTGGCTGTACGGGGCGCACGGCGGCTGCTTCCCGAGGACGATGGCGCGACTCGGCGCCGAGAGGGACCGTCTCGCGGTCGTGGACGACCAGGTCGGCCAGCCCACCTGGACGCGCGACCTGGCCGACCTGATCGCCCGCCTCGTCGAGGCGGGGGTCCCGGCGGGCACGTACCACGGCACGGCCTCGGGGCGGACGTCGTGGTTCGGGTTCGCCCGCCGCATCCTTGCGTCCGCGGGCCAGACGACCCCGCTGGAGCCCACGACGTCCGACGCGTTCGTGCGCCCCGCGCCGCGGCCGGCGTTCTCCGTGCTCGGCCACGACGCCCTGCGGGCCGCCGGTGTCGCGCCCATCGGCGACTGGGCGGAGCGCTGGGACGCCGCCGCGGCCGAGGTGCTCGCCTGAGCCCGCTCGCCTGAGCCTGCCGGGCTACTGCTCGAGCAGGCCGAGCAGGTAGGTGCCGTAGCCGGACTTCACGAGGGCCTCGGCGCGGACGCGCAGCTCGTCGTCGGACAGGAAGCCGCGCCGCCACGCGACCTCCTCGGGGGCGCCCACCTTGAGGCCCTGGCGGCGCTCGATCGTGCGGACGAAGTCGGACGCCTCCAGCAGCGAGTCGAACGTGCCCGTGTCGAGCCACGCCGTGCCGCGGGGCAGCACCTCCACGTGCAGGTCCCCGCGGTCGAGGTAGGTGCGGTTGACGTCCGTGATCTCGTATTCGCCGCGTGCCGACGGCTGGAGGTCCTTGGCGATCTCGACCACGTCGTTGTCGTAGAAGTACAGCCCCGGCACGGCGTAGCTCGACTTCGGCCGGGCCGGCTTCTCCTCCAACGACACGGCGCGCCCGTCGGCGTCGAACTCGACCACGCCGTACGCCCTCGGGTCCGCGACCCGGTAGGCGAACACGGCGCCGCCGTCGACGGACGTGTACTTCTGCAGCTGGTCGCCCAGCCCCTGCCCGTAGAAGATGTTGTCGCCGAGCACCAGCGCCGCGGCGTCGGCCCCGAGGAAGTCCTCGCCGAGCACGAACGCCTGCGCCAGGCCGTTCGGCACCTGCTGCACGGCGTAGGTGATCGAGATGCCGAACTGCGACCCGTCCCCGAGCAACCGCCGGAACTGCTCCGCGTCGTGTGGTGTCGTGATCACCAGCACGTCGCGGATGCCCGCGAGCAGCAGCGTCGACAGCGGGTAGTAGATCATCGGCTTGTCGAAGACCGGCACCAGCTGCTTGCTCACCCCGAGGGTGATCGGGTGTAGCCGGGTGCCGCTGCCGCCCGCCAGGATGATTCCGCGCATCGTTGCCAGTCCCTCCGCCGGTTCAGTCCTTAAGAGTGTGCCGTGACCCGCGCGTACACGTCGGCGTACCGGCCCACGAGCCGCTCCCACGTGCGCTCGGCGGCGACGTGGCGGCCGGCATCGACGAGCGCGGCGCGGTGGGCGTCGTCGTCGAGCACGCGCGCGACGGCGTCGGCCCACGCGGCGGTGTCGTCGGGCTCCACCAGGACGCCGGCGGCCGCGCCGCCACCTGGTCCGGCATCGAGCGGCGAGAGCACCTCGGCGAGCGCGGGCAGGTCGCTGGCGACGACCGGCCGCCCGAGGGCCATCGCCTCGACGGGCTTGAGTGGCGTGACGAGGCGCGTGACGCGGTCGGGGCGGCGCGGCACGAGCACCACGTCGAGCGCGGCGAGGTAGGTGCGCGCCACGTCCCGCGGCACGCGCCCGGGCAGGTGGGCGTGCTGGCCCAGCCCGAGCTCGTCGGCGAGTCGCAGCAGGCGCGGCCGGTCGACGCCGTCGCCCACGACCAGGGCGGACACGTCGACGCCGCGCGACCGCAGCAGGGCGACCGTGCGCAGCACGGTGTCCAGGCCCTCGTACCCGACCACGCTGCTCACCGTGCCGACGACGAACGGCGCGGTGCGCAGGCCCAGCGCGGCGCGTGCCTCGACGGCCGACGGCGCGGGGCGCAGCAGGGCGGCATCGACGGCGTTCGGCACCACGGTGATGCGCTCGTCGGGCACGCCGCGCCCGACGAGCTCGTCGCGCATCGTCCCGCTGAGGGTGACGACGTGGTCCGCCGTCAGGGCGAGGTCGGTCTCGCGGGCGCGCACCAGCGCGAACCGCTCCGAGGCGGCGGCACGCTCGCGCCCCTCGGGCGTCGGGTGCGATGCGGCCCACGTCTCCTCCGGCAGCCCGCGCACCTCGTAGACCCAGGGCAGGCCCGCCCGGGCGGCGGCGGCGCGGGCGGCGTCGCCGGTGGTCCACGGGGTGGTGGCGTGCACGACGGCGGGGCGCGCGTCGTCGAGCGCGCGGGCCAGCAGGTCGACGCCGTCCGCGGCGCGGCGCCGGTGGTCCGCGGGCAGGGACCGCGGCACGAGGCGCCGGTAGGTCACGCCGTCGACGATGTCCGCGCCGCGGGCGCCGAGCGCCCCGATCATCAGGGGATAGCCGGCCCGCGTGGTCGCGGTGACCTCGTGCCCTGCGGCGCGCTGCGCGGCGAGGACGGCGTGGGTGCGCAGCGTGTACCCGCTCTGCGTGTGCGGCAGCGAGTTGGTGAGGTGGTGGTGGACTGCCACCGGGTCGGCGGGGCGGGCCGGATCTTCACCCGGTCCGGTGGGGGACCTCTTTTCACCCGCTCGCCCCGGGAGATCGTCCGCATCCCGAGACGGTCCGGGGCCGGGGACGGCCTCGAGCACGGCCACCTGACCCAGCAGCGACGCCCGGACCCGGCGGCCGGCGCGGGTCGTCGGGGCGGCCGCGCGCAGGGTCGCGACGTCTCCGTCCTGCCACGCGGCACGCAGCCGCCCGGCCTCGCCGGAGGTGCCGTCGCCCAGCGCCCGTTCCACCCACGGCACGACGACGGCGCTCACCCGGGCCGGGGTGCGTCGCGCCGCCTGGAGCACCAGCCACGCCGGGTCGGTACGCAGGGCCCGGCCCACGAAGGACGCGGCGAACCGCGCGTCGCGGGCCAGCTCGCGCACGCGCGTCATCGCGCCTCCGTGGCCGCCGGGTCGGTGAGCTCGCGCAGCAGGTCGACGTACCGCGCGGCGAGCGTGTCGTCGTCGGCGTTGCGGGCCACCCACTCCGCGGCGCGCGGGTCGGCGACCGGCACGTCGCCGGACGAGGCCCAGCTCGACCACAGCTCGGTGAGCGCGTCGACGTCGCCGGGCGGCACCACCGACCCGGCGCCGGAGCGCTGCACGAGCGCCGCGGCCTCGCCGGCCACGCACGCGGTGGCGTACGCCCCCGACGCCATCACCTCGTACAGCTTCGACGGCACGGTCCACTCCAGGGGCTTCCAGTCGCGCAGCGACACCACCACGGTGTCCGCCCACGCGTAGTAGCGGCGGATCTCGTCGTGCGGCACGGCCCCCACGAACGTCACCGGAGCGTCGAGCTCGGCCACCAGCCCCTCGAGGAACGGCACGCGCGCGCCCGCCCCCACGATGCGGACGTCGAGCCGCAGCCCGCGACGGGACACCTGGGCCGCGGCGCGCACCACCGACTGCAGGTCCTGGGCGCGCCCCACCGTGCCCGCGTACACGACGCGCAGCGCCCGGGCCGGCGGGGCGTCGTCGGGCCGGCCGCCGACCTGGTCGTCCGGGGTGAGCGGCTGGAACGACGTGCCGTTGCGCACGACGGCGACGCGTCGCACGCCCCGCTCGAGCAGCACCTGGGCGAACGTCTCGGTCGTCGTGACGACGACGTCCGCGCGCGACTGGAGCCGCGTCACCGCCCGGTGCACGACGGCGCGCGCGCCCGCGAGGGCACGGGAGGTGGCGGACCGTCGCGCGTCGAGCACGCCGCTCGGCTCGATGAGGTCCGGCCAGGCGTCGCGCATCTCGATCACGAGCCGGGCGCGCAGCAGCCGCGCCAGCAGCCACGCGGCGAACATCGACGGGATGCCGGGCACGGTGCCGACCACGACGTCGGGCCGCTCGGCCCGCTGCCGGAAGTGCCGGACGCCCAGCACGACGGCGCTCGCCGCGGCCACAGACTGGTCCATCGTGCGCGAGAGCAGGTCGGCGGCGTGCGGACGGAACCTGGTGCGGACCACGCGCTCGCCGTGCCGGCCCCGGGAGACCGACCCTGGCCGGTGGTCGGCGGCCGCGCCCTGCAGCCGTCCGCTCGGGTAGTGCGGGGGTGGGGTGAGGACGGCGACGTCGACGCCCGCGTCCATGAGGCGCGGCGTCAGCGAGTCCCACCGACGTTGCGGGGCGCCGTGCTCGGGCGGGTAGTGGTGCGTGACCAGCAGCACGCGGGAGCGCTCCGACGACGACGGCGGCGTCGCCCGGGTGCCGTGCATGGTCGTGCCTCTCGTCTCGCTCGCGTGCCCGCGGGCCCTGCGGCGGCGCACCCGGCGAATGGTACGGCGGGAAGCCTCACGAGCGGAACACGCCGTCGTCGCGACCAGGCCCGTAGGATCCCGCCCTGTGAGCCGAGCCACCGCCCCGCACCGCCACGCCCGTACCGAGGCGCGCCGCAGCCGTCGTGCGCTTGCCGTCGTCCTGGTGGTCGTGCTGCTGGTCGCCGCCGGAGGTCTCGGAGCGGCCTGGTGGTTCCAGCGCAGCCTGGACGGCAACATCGAGCGGATCGGCGACCCGTTCGCCGAGATCCCGGCCGGCAGCAGCCCCGAGGTCGAGGCGGAGACCGAGGCGGTCAACCTGCTCGTCCTGGGCTCGGACAGCCGGATCTCCGCCGGAGACCCGTCGCAGTGGAAGGCCGGCGCGCAGCGCACCGACGCGATCATGCTGGTCCACCTCCCGGCGAACCGGAAGAGCGCCCAGGTGGTCTCGATCCCGCGCGACTCGTGGGTCGACGTCCCCGGGCACGGCGAGGCCAAGATCAACGCGGCCTTCTCCTACGGCGGCCCGGCGCTGATGATCCAGACTGTCCAGGAGCTCACCGGCGTGAAGATCGACCACTTCGTGGTCACCGACTTCGAGTCGTTCACGTCGATGACGGACGCGCTCGACGGCGTGCGCATCCGCGTGCCGGAGGACATCGGCGACGGCAAGCAGGTCTTCTTCTCGAAGGGCGTCCACATGATGTCCGGCGAGGAGGCGCTGAAGTACACGCGCCAGCGCCACGGTCTGGCCAACGGCGACTTCGGCCGCGTCCAGCGGCAGCAGAACTGGATGCGCGCCATCCTCGCCAAGGTCAACAACAACCGGAACGACGTCGGCATGATGACCGAGTTCTTCACCACGGTGAGCAGGTCGGTCGCCGCCGACGACGGGTTCACCATCGACCGGATGCGCAACCTCTACATGAGCGCGCGCGGGCTGAGCACCAACGACGTCGACTTCATGACCGCGCCGTACTCGGGCACGGGGCGCAGCGACGACGGGCAGTCGATCGTCGTCCTCGACCGCGAGCGGTTCGACCCGCTGATGAAGGCGATCGCCAAGGACGAGGCGGGCAGCTACGTCAAGGAGCACACCGACGACCTCGAGGTGCTCCCGGCGACGGTGAAGTAGGCGGGCGGCGCACGCCCACGACGCGCAGGGTCAGGCGGCGGTGTCGACGGCGACGCGGCCGTCGGCGAACGTCATGCCCTGCACGACGGTGCCCGGGTAGCGGGCGGCGAGCAGCCGCTGCACGTCCAGCGCGATGCGGGCGTCGGGGCGGATCTGGACCGACCCGGCGGGCAGGCCCTTCGCGGACAGGACGGACTCGATGCGGTTCTTGGCGAGCCCCAGCAGCTTGTGCGCGGGCAGGCCGCCGGCGCTGGCGTCGACGGACAGCACGGCGACACCACCGTCGAAGCCCTCGACGCGCAGCCGCGACCGGACGGCGGGCACCAGACGGGTGGCGAGCTTGAGCGCGCCGGGCAGGTTCTTCACCGCCCGGGCGTCGGCGACGACCTCGAGCTCGTCGCCGGCCCCGCCGACGGACGTGACGAAGCGGGGCAGGGTCCGGCCTCCCAGGAGGCCGAGCTCGTTCAGGGTCTCCGCGAGGGACATCTCGGTGCGCACGGCGCATACCGTACTGGACTCGGTGGGACGCGTGGGCCGGGTCACTCACCAGGCGGGGAATAGAACGATTCGATAGTCTGTTGCCACGGTCGACGACACCCCGAGGAGAAGGAGATCCGTGGCCCCCGCGAGCGACGAACCAGCCGGGGAGCTCGATCGATGAGCGCCACCTTCTCCTCCCTGAAGTACACGAACTACCGCATCTGGTTCGCGGCAGCACTCGTCGCCAACGTCGGGACGTGGATGCAGCGCATCGCCCAGGACTGGATCGTCCTCACCGACCTCAGCGACGACTCGGGCATCGCCGTCGGCCTCACCACGGCCCTCCAGTTCGTGCCGTTCCTGCTGCTCTCCCCGTGGGCGGGCGTGCTCGCCGACCGGCTGCCGCGCCGTCGTCTCCTCATGGCCACCCAGGGCGGGATGGGCGTGCTGGCCCTCGCTCTCGGTGCCCTCGTGCTGTCCGGCCGGGCGGAGCTGTGGCACGTCTACGTCTTCGCGCTCCTGCTCGGCGTCGTGTCCGCGCTGGACAACCCCGCGCGCCAGACCTTCGTCGCCGACATGGTGCCGGCCGACAAGCTGCCGAACGCCGTCGGCCTGAACAGCGCGTCGTTCAACGCCGCGCGCCTCATCGGCCCCGGCGTGGCCGGGCTGCTCATCGCCGCCGTCGGCGCCGGCTGGGTCTTCATGATCAACGGCGTGACCTTCGGGGCGACGATCGCGGCCCTGGCACTCATGCGCGTGCGCGAGCTGCGGCCCCAGCCGGCCGCGCCGCGCGCCAAGGGCCAGATCCGCGAGGGCGTGCAGTACGTGCGCCGGCGGTCCGACATCGTCGTGATCATGGTCGTGATGTTCGTCGTCTCGACGTTCGGGCTGAACTTCCAGCTCACCTCCGCACTCATGGCGAGGGTCGAGTTCGGGCGCGGGGCCAGCGAGTACGGCATCCTCGGCTCGGTCCTCGCGATCGGCTCCCTCGCGGGAGCCCTGCTCGCCGCGCGCCGGGACCGCCCGCGGGTGCGCCTGGTCATCGGCTCGGCGTTCGCCTTCGCGCTCTCGACGGCGGTGCTCGGCCTCATGCCGACCTACCCGGCGTTCGTCGTCGCGTGCATCCCGGTGGGGCTGTCGTCGCTCACGATGATGACGGCGGCCAACAGTGCGCTCCAGGTGTCCACGGACCCGGCGATGCGGGGCCGGGTCATCGCCCTGTACGTGATGGTCTTCCAGGGCGCGACGCCGATCGGCTCGCCCATCGTCGGCTGGATCGGCGAGGCGTGGGGCCCGCGCTGGTCGATCCTCGTGGGCTCGATCGCCACGTTCCTCGTCGCCGCGGGCGCGACCGCCTGGGCGGTACGGCGCTGGCACCTGCGGGTGCGCTACCGGGTGCTGTCGCGCCCGCACCTCGAGGTCGTCTACCTCGACCGCGAGGTGCTCGAGGGCGTCACCACGCGCGGCGGCGTGCGGCGCGAGCTGAGCCGCGCCGACGCCGAGCGGGTGCCGACGACGGCCTGACGGCGTCGGGCCGCCGCGGCGGCGCGCTCAGTGCCGGTGCGTGGCTGGCTCCCGCCGCGAGGCGCGCCGCGCCGGCGGGGTGATCCCGTTCGCGCGCCGCTGCATCCGTGCCTCGAACTCCTGCTGGTCCCGCATCTCCTCCTCGTTCGGCCACATCAGCACGACGAAGATGAGCGCGACCGTGAGCGCCGCGATCCCGAGGATGAGCGGGCCGAGCAGGTCGATGGCGGTCGTGCCGGTCGTCGGCACGCCCGAGGCCCCCGTGATCGTCAGGGCGGCCATGCCGGTGTAGTGCATGCCGCTGACGGCGACGCCCATGATGAGGGCCGCACCGAACGTCGCGGCGCGGCCGCGCACGTTCACGCTGAGCCAGAGGGCCGCCGTCGCCGCGACGATCGCGATGAGCACGGAGAGCCCCACCACGGGCAGGGAGAACTCCATGTGGCCCGTCATGCGCATGGCCGCGATGCCCATGTAGTGCATCGCCGCGACGCCGAGCCCGGCGACGATGCCGCCGGAGACCAGCCACAGGGGGCGGTCGCCCGCGAAGCCGACCAGGAACAGCCCCAGCGCGACGACGACCACGGCCACGAGGGCGCTGAGGACCGTCTGCGGGACGTCGTAGTTGATCGTCATGTCGGTGACCGTGAAGCCGAGCATGGCGATGAAGTGCATGACCCAGACGCCCGTGCCGCCGATGGCGACGGAGGCCACCAGCAGCCAGGCCGCGCGGGTCTTCGTGTCCGTCGCGGCGCGGGCTCGCGCCGTCGCGGACAGGCCGGTGGCCGCCCCGAGGCACGACGCGGCGTACGCGAGCAGCGGGGTGATCAGCCCGTAGGTGAAATGGTGCATCTCCGGCATGCGGGGCCTCCCGGCAACATCGCCCGTCTGTGACGAGGCGGCACGTTATCAGCCCGTGACCTAACGGGTGAAAAATGCTCGCTGAACTGGGACGATGTGAGGCGTGCTCGGGAGGCCCCGCCGGCGAGGGCGTCAGCCGAGGTGTGCCACCACGTGGTCGACGCAGGCGGTGAGGGCCCGGACGTCGTCGGGCTCGACGGCGGGGAACACCCCCACGCGCAGCTGGTTGCGGCCGAGCTTGCGGTACGGGAACACGTCGATGACGCCGTTCTCGCGCAGGACGCGGACGACGGCGGCGGCGTCGATCGCGTCGTCCAGGTCGATCGTCGCGACGACCGTGGACCGCTCGGCCGGGTCGGCGACGAACGGCGTCGCCCAGTCGCGCGCGTCGGCCCAGTCGTAGAGCACGCCCGCGGACTCCGCGGTACGGGCGCTCGACCACGCGAGGCCGCCCGTCCCCAGGAGCCACTCGACCTGCTCGGCGAGCAGCACCAGCGTCGCGACCGCGGGCGTGTTCAGCGTCTGGTCGAGGCGCGAGTTGGCGAGCGCGGTCGTCAGGGACAGGAACTCCGGCACCCACCGCCCGGTAGCGGTCCCGGCGGACGCCTCCACGCGCTCGGCGCGCTCGACCGCGGCCGGCGAGCAGACCGCGAGCCACAGGCCGCCGTCGGCCGCGAAGACCTTCTGCGGGCCGAAGTAGTAGACGTCGGTGTCGGCGACGTCCACCGGCAGCGCGCCCGCGCCCGACGTCGCGTCCACGAGGAGCAGGGCCCCGTCGGCGCGGGCGCCGGGCACCTGCCGCACCGGCGCCATCGCGCCGGTCGAGGTCTCGTTGTGCGGCGTCGCGTACACGTCCACGCCGTCGACCGGCGTGAGGTGCGCCACGGTGCCCGGCTCGGCCGACACCACGTCCGGGTCGGCGAGGAAGGGTGCGCGCGTCGTCGCCGCGGCGAACTTCCCGCCGAACTCCCCGAACACCGCGTGCTGTGCACGGCGCTCGACGAGGCAGGCCGCGGCGACCTCCCAGAACGCCGACGCGCCGCCGTTGCCGAGGGCCACCTCGTACCCGTCGGGCAGGGCGAACAGCTCGCCGAGGCCCGTGCGGACGCGCCGCACGAGGTCCTTCACGGCCGGCTGCCGGTGCGACGTCCCCAGCACCGGGGCCGCCGGGTCGCCCGAGGCGGCCAGCGCGGCGACCTGGGCGGGGCGCACCTTGGACGGGCCGGAGCCGAAGCGGCCGTCGGCCGGAAGGAGCGACGCCGGGATGACGACGCTCGGGTGGCTCGAAGGGCTCGGGTGGCTCGACGCAGCGGGCATGGTGTCTCCGGTTCCGGGCGAGTGGGAGCGGGTCGTCGGTGGGGCAGGGCAGGATGTCTCGTCAGGAGTGCGCACGACGGCGCCGCGCGACCCGGCCTGCGCCCACGCGTGCGAATAGACTAGGCCGCGCCGAATGACGGGAGTGGACGTGACCGACCTGATCGACACCACCGAGATGTACCTCAAGACGATCTACGAGCTCGGTGAGGAGGGCATCCCGCCGCTCCGCGCCCGCATCGCCGAGCGACTGGGGCACTCCGGGCCGACGGTGTCGCAGACGGTGGCGCGCATGGAGCGCGACGGTCTCGTCGTCGTGACGGGGGACCGCCACCTGGAGCTCACCGAGGCGGGGCAGACCAAGGCGACCCGCGTGATGCGCAAGCACCGGCTCGCCGAGCGGCTCCTCACGGACGTCATCAAGCTCGACTGGGAGCACGTGCACACCGAGGCGTGCCGCTGGGAGCACGTGATGAGCGACCTCGTCGAGAAGCGGCTCGTCACCCTGCTCGACCACCCCCACGCCGACCCGTACGGCAACCCGATCCCGGGTCTGTCCGAGCTGGGGGAGCAGTACAAGGACGTGCCGTTCCTCGAGGGCGTGCAGTCCCTGCCCGGCGTGCTCGAGGCGCGCAGGGCGAAGGGCCTGGCGGACGGCGACGGCGTCGAGCTGGTGCTCCAGCGGATCGCCGAGCCGCTCCAGGTGGACATCGAGCTGCTGGCGCGTCTCGCCGAGTCCGGTCTCGTGCCGGGCGCGCAGATCGTCGCGCGCACCGCCGGCGACGACATCGCGGTCGAGGTCGAGGGGTCCGGCATCGTGCTCGACCTGCCCGAGGAGCTGGCGAAGCACCTGTTCGTCGCGAGCCGCTGACCTGCGGTCCGGCTCCTGAGCCGGGGCGGCACGCCACATCGTGACCGCAGCGTGACATCGCCCGGGGTTGTCCGGTACGGTCGGGGCGCTCGTCGGAGTTCATCCTGCGAGCGCTCGACCGGACCGCCGAACCCTGCCACCGGCCGAGCTCCACGGACATCCGCACGGCAGGAGCGGGGGACCCACTTCGGGCGTCGGTGACGACGTCCTTGGGGTGAAGCCGGACGGGCCCGGTCACGGGCACGGACGGCCGGGTGTTTCTCCCACCCGAACCCGACAGCTGACCTCGCAGGCGACAGGAGAGGTAGACACGTGAGCGCACGCACGAACCACGGCCGGCACCGCGCCGCCCGTCGTCCGATCGCCCTCGCCCCGTCCGGCGTCGCCGGCCGCCGTGTGGCCGTGGCCGCCGCCGCCGGTGGCCTCCTGGTCTCGACCTTCGCCAGCGCCGGCGCCGCGCAGGCCGCCCCGGTCGACACCGACGCCGCCAAGAAGCTCAGCACCGTCGACCTCGGTGCCCTGACCGACCAGGCCCGCGAGGCCCTCGAGGCGGCCCCGGTCGTCACCGTCGACGCCAAGGCCAAGGTCGACGTCGAGAAGGTCACCGCGAAGATCGCGGCCGGCGCCGAGATCACCCCGGCCCCGGAGCCCGAGCCGGAGCCGGAGCCCGTCGTCGAGGAGTCGTCGGTCGACGCGGACCGCTCCACCAGCACCGTCTCCCGCTCCGAGGAGCGCGCCGAGGTCGAGACCGCCGTCCCGGCGTCCGCCAACGGCTCGGCCATCGTCTCCATCGCGATGCGCTACGTGGGCGTCCCGTACGTCTCCGGCGGCTCCAGCCCGTCCGGCTTCGACTGCTCCGGCCTGACGCAGTACGTCTACGCGCAGGTCGGCATCAACCTCCCGCGCACCTCGTCCGCGCAGCGCAACGCCGGCACCGTCGTCTCCGCCTCCGAGGCGAAGCCGGGCGACCTGGTCTGGACCCCGGGTCACGTCGCGATCTACGCCGGTGACGGCATGCAGATCGACGCCCCGAAGCCGGGCGACGTCGTGAAGTACCGCGCCATCTGGCAGTCGAACCCCACGTTCATCCGCGTCGGCTGAGTCTGTCCGACACGTCACACGGAGCCCCGCCGCGCCCTTGCGCGGTGGGGCTTCGTCGTGCGCGGGTAACCGGTTCGACCTGGGCGGACGCGCGTCCGGGAGCGTCGTCCACAGACGCTGTGACCGAAACGTGACATCGCCTCGCGCGTCCGCTACGGTGTCAACCACTCGGCGGGTGATCCGCCGGGTCTCGACCGGAACGCCGAGCCCTGCAGCCGGTCGGGGACCTTGACCGCACGCAGGGGCGGGGGACCCAATTTCGGGCGCTGTTCCACGGCGTCCTTGGGGTGAAGTCGCACGGACCTGGTCCGTGAGGCCGGGTGTTTCTCCCACCCGAACCCGACAGCTGACCTCGTAGGCGACAGGAGAGGGAACACGTGAACGCACGTACCACGCGCGCCCGGCACCGTGCCGCGCGCCGTCCGCTCGGCGGGCTGGTCCAGAGCGTCGGCTCCTCGGTGACCGGCCGTCGGGCCGTCGTCGCCGCAGCCGCCGGCGGACTGCTCGTCTCGACCTTCGCCAGCGCGAGCGCCGCCCAGGCGGCCCCGGTCGACACCGACTCGGCGAAGAAGCTCAGCACCGTCGATCTGGGCGCCCTGAGCGACCAGGCCCGCGAGGCGCTCGAGGCGGCTCCGGTCGTCACGGTCGAGTCCAAGGCCAAGGTCGACATGGAGACCATCAACAAGAAGATCGCGGCCAAGGCCGAGATCACCCCGGCGCCTGAGCCCGAGCCGGAGCCGGAGCCCGTCGTCGAGGAGCAGAGCACCGAGCGCTCCACCGAGACCGCCTCGCGCTCCGCGGAGCGCGAGGAGGCGCCGGCGGCAGCCGAGACCTCGTCCAACTCGTCGCTCGGCCAGCAGGCCGTGTCGATCGCGATGCGCTACATCGGCACGCCCTACGTCGTCGGCGGCGCCAGCCCGTCCGGCTTCGACTGCTCGGGCCTCACGTCCTACGTCTACGGCCAGCTCGGCATCGACCTGCCCCGTACCTCGTCGGACCAGCGCTACGCGGGCAAGCAGATCCCGTTCTCCGAGCTGCAGCCGGGTGACCTCATCTGGAGCCCCGGCCACATCGGCATCTACGCGGGCGACGGGATGGTCGTCGAGGCCTCCCGCCCGATCAACTGGGAGACCGGCTACCACAAGATGTGGCAGTCCGAGTCGGAGGCCGTCGCGCTGCGCGTGTTCTGACGCCGCCCGGCCGACTGGCCGCACCTGGACGCCGTCGACCCCCGTGCCCACCGGCAGGGGGGTCGACGTGTCTGGCGTCGCTTTGCTGTGACTTGCGCGATCCTTTCGCTACGCTTGAACCAGGCGCCCTCGACGACGAGGGCGAGCTCCTCGCCAGCGGACAGGAGGCGCGAGATGACACGGCCTGAGGTCGTCCTGGTAGGTGTCGACGGGTCTGCAGCCAGCCTGCACGCCCTCGACTGGGCTGCCGCGTACGCGCGGCGTGTGGGGTGGGGGCTGCACGTCGTCTGTTCCTACTCGTTGCCGTCGTTCACGGCCGCTTCGCTCGACGGCGGGTACGCCGCCCTGGACGACACCGCGATCCAGGAGGGCGCCAAGGCGGTCCTCGCCGAGGCGGAGGAACGGGTCGCCGCGAGCGGGGTCCCCGTGACCGGCACCGTCGCGACGGGGGACGCGGCAGGCGTGCTCGTCGAGATGTCGCGGGAGCACGCGCTCGCCGTCGTGGGCACGCGGGGCAAGGGCGGGTTCACCGAGCGGCTGCTCGGCACCGTCTCCTCGGCCCTGCCGGCGCACGCGCACTGCCCCACGGTGGTGGTGCCGTACCGCGGCGACGGGGGCGGCAGCACCGACGCCGCGGATCGCCGCGACGGCGACGTGGTGCACGAGGTACGCCGCATCGTGGTGGGCGTCGACGGGTCGCCGTCGGCCGAGGTCGCGCTGAAGCACGCCGTCTCGCAGGCGAAGGCGTGGGACGCGGAGCTTGTCGCGGTCGCCGGGGTGCCGCTCGGCGGCGGGGCGGGGATCCTGGCGTGGCTGCCGTCGCAGATCGACCACGAGACGGTCCTGGCCGACGTCAAGGCCGGCCTCGACGTCACCGTGGACCGGGCCCAGGCGGCGAACCCGGGCATGACGATCAAGCGGCACGTGCTCGACGGGACGGGTGCCGAGCTCCTCACCGAGTTCTCCACCGGGGCCGACCTCGTCGTGGTCGGCTCTCGCGGCCGCGGCGGGTTCCGCGGCCTGCTGCTCGGGTCCACCAGCCAGGCGGTGCTGCACCACTCCGCCTGCCCGGTGCTGGTCGTGACGCGCAAGTGCGACGAGGAGCTCAGCGAGGACGGCGCCGACTCCGCCTCCGCCGCCTGAGTGTCGTGAGCATGGTTCTGGCCC
>NZ_JBHTVC010000033.1:0-53610 GCF_042793275.1 Isoptericola sp. NPDC056578 | reverse complement strand
CGGGGTTAATCCCCCGGCCACGGGCCGTGGGCGGCCCCCAGCTGGCTGCGGGCCGCCCTCGGCTCCCTTCGTGTTCCGTCGTGATCCGTCGTGATCGATCAGCCGAGCGTCACGGCGTCGAGCGCGTCGACCATCCCGTCGCCGAAGAACGAGTTCTCCTGCGGCGTCCCGACGCACGCCGGCCCGACGGCCGTCGTCCCGCAGGGACGGTCGTCCGCCTGGTCGCGCACGGCCTGCGCGAGCTGGGCCGGCGTCCAGCCCGGGTGCGCGGACTTCATGAGCGCGAGCACGCCCGCGACGTGCGGCGACGCCATGGACGTGCCGCTCTTGGTGTCCCACGTGCCGTTCAGCTCGGTCGAGACGATGACGCTGCCCGGCGCCGCGACGTCGATCTTGCCGAGGCCGCGGTTGGAGAAGGAGCTCAGCGCCCCCGTGCTGGTCACCGACGAGACCGTCACGACGCCGTCCGCCTCGGTGGGGATGTCCTCGCAGCCCGAGTTGATGGTGCGGGCCACGGGGGTGGAGTCGTTGGGGCTCGCGGTGTCGCGGGTGTTGTTCGCCAGGTCGGTGGACGAGTTGCCGGCCGCCGCGGCGTGCACGGCGCCCCGGTCGGTGGAGAAGTCGATCGCGCGGCGCACGGCCTCCTTCGCCGCCGCCTGGTCGGGCTGGTCGTCGCACCAGAACTCGAACGGGTCGATGTAGTAGGAGTTGTTGGTGACGTCCACGCCGTGCAGGCCCGCCCAGACGAAGCCGCAGACGGCGTACTCGGGGTAGATGAAGCCGTCGTCGTTGACGACCTTCACCGACGCCATCTTCACGCCCGGCGCGACGCCCACGATCCCCAGCCCGTTGTCGGCCGCCGCGATCGTCCCGGCCACGTGCGTGCCGTGGTCGGACGTCGTGGGCAGCCAGCCGGTGGGAGACGTGTCCGGGCGTCCCGCCGCCGTGCAGTTCACCGACGCCGCCGTGTCGACCTGCGTCGCGAGGTCGGGGTGCGTGACGTCGATGCCGGAGTCGAGGACACCCACCAGCACGTCCGGCGAGCCCGGGTTGATCTCGATCGCCTGGTCGGCCTTGATCATCGCCATGTCCCACTGGGTGGCCTCGCCCGGGTCCGGGACCGCCGTCGTGCCGGTGCCGTCCTCCGCGCCCGCGCCGGGCTTCTTGGTGACCTTCGACTTCCAGGGCCCGCCCTTGGCCCCCGGCACCTCGTCGGCGACGGCGGGCGTGCCCTCGCTCACCGGGACGGTGCGGGTGACCCCGACGGACTCGACGGCGTGCCCGCGCGCGAGACGGACGACGTCGGCGCGGAAGCCCGCTCGCGCCGCGTGCGCGACCACGACGCCGATCTCCGGCCACGACTGGACGACGACGCCGCCCGCCGCCTCGACGGCCCGCTCCGCGAGACGCGTCTGGCCAGGGTTCGCGTGCTTGGCGTTGACGACGTAGGAGAAGGTCTGGCCGTCGGGGGTGGCCACCGGGACCGGGGTGGACGGCGGTTCGGCCGCGGTGCCGGCGGCGACGGCGGCGCTGCCGGCGCCCGCGATCAGGAGGGCCGTGGCGGCGCCGACGGCGACCAGACGCGCGCGATGGGTGGTGCGCAGGCTCATGGTGTCCCCTTCGAGAGGTGCGGTCGCCTCGTTGCGACCGTCACCAGGTGACGTTAGAGCGCCCGGGCCCGTGGAGCCCGCCGAACGTGCCCCGGGTCGGCGTCGCGGGAGTTTCCTGACCTCCGGGTAACGCCCGGATGAACACTTTCCGATCATCAGGAGACAACGTTCAATTCGGGCCTTTGACGGCCTCCGGTGGCCCTAATCTCGAATCTCGTGACCAGCCCGGCACGCGCCTGGTGGTCATGCTCCTGCCGTGGACGTTCACGGCACCGCTGTCGTTCTTCTTGAGGAGGTCGTCGCATGACGGACGTTGTCGTGGTGGGCTCGGGGTTCTTCGGCCTGACCGTCGCCGAGAGGCTCGCCGAGCAGTACGGCGCGAACGTTCTCGTCATCGACAGGCGCCACCACGTCGGGGGCAACGCGTACAGCGCGCCGGAGCCCGAGACCGGTATCGAGGTCCACCAGTACGGCGCGCACCTTTTCCACACCTCGAACGAACGGGTGTGGGAGTACGTGAACCGCTTTACGGCGTTCACCAGCTACGTGCACCGCGTGTACACCACGCACCGGGGCGAGGTGTTCCCGATGCCGATCAACCTGGGCACGATCAACCAGTTCTTCCGCTCGGCGCACGGCCCGGACGCGGCCCGGGAGCTCATCGCCGAGCAGGCGGGCGAGCTCTCCGGCAAGGACCCCGAGAACCTCGACGAGCAGGGCGTGTCGCTCATCGGCCGGCCCCTCTACGAGGCGTTCATCCGCGACTACACGGCCAAGCAGTGGCAGACCGACCCCACGGACCTCCCCGCGTCGATCATCAAGCGGCTCCCCGTGCGCTACACGTACGACAACCGCTACTTCAACGACACGTACGAGGGACTGCCGGTGGACGGCTACACCGCCTGGCTCGAGCGGCTGGCCGACCACCCGCGCATCGAGGTCCGGCTCGAGACCGACTTCTTCGACGAGGGGCAGCCGGTCAACAGGACCGCGACCGTCGGACAGCTGCCCGTCGTCTACACCGGCCCCGTCGACCGCTACTTCGAGTTCTCCGAGGGCGAGCTGTCGTGGCGCACCCTGGACTTCGAGCAGGAGGTGCTGCCCGTCGGCGACTTCCAGGGCGCCCCGGTCATGAACTACGCCGACCTGGACGTGCCGTACACGCGCATCCTCGAGTTCCGCCATTTCCACCCCGAACGTGACTATCAGCGCGAGAAGACCGTGATCGTGCGGGAATACTCCCGTTTCGCCGAACGCGGGGACGAGCCGTACTACCCGGTCAACACCTGGGCCGACCGCGATCGGCTGCAGTTGTACCGCAAGCTCATGGAAGGTGAGAAGGACGTGTTCTTCGGCGGTCGGCTGGGTACTTACCAATATCTCGACATGCACATGGCGATCGGTTCCGCCCTCTCCATGGTCGACAACAAGCTCGGCGCGGTGTTCGGGGGTGCGGCATGACTCTCGTGGAAGAGCTCGAGGCGGCCGCGGAGGCCGCGGTGTCACGCCGCGTCGTGCACCAGGTGGTGCTGCCGCCGGACGCCGATCCGGACACGCTCCCGCTGTACGTGGACTTCACGATGGCGCGTGCGGCCGAGGAGGCGCACCCGGACGTCGCCCCCGCCGAGGCAGGAGCCGAGGTCCTGGGTCGCCGGTCGCTGCGTCTCGACCACGGCCGTGAGGCGTCGTTCGGCACGTACTTCGGCGCGTTCCCCGCCGGGTACTGGCGGCGCTGGACCGACGTCGCCGAGGTGCGGCTCAGCATCCGGCTCTCGGGCGCCGCGAGCGTCGCGGTGTACAAGTCGAACGCGCGGGGGAACCCGCAGCGGGTGCGACTGATCCACAGCGTGGACGGCGTCGTCGACGTCGACCTGACGCTCGCGTCCTTCGGCGACGGCGGCTGGTACTGGTTCGACCTGTACGCCTCCGACGGCGCCGTGACCCTCGAGTCCGCGGAATGGAGCGTCGACGGGGCGCACGCGCGCAAGCACGGCACGGCCTCCATCGCGATCACCACGTTCAACCGCCCCGACTACTGCGTCGCGCAGCTGCACGCGCTCGGCGCGGACGACGTCCTCAAGGACGTGGTCGACCGGATCTACGTGGTCGACCAGGGGACGAGGCTCGTCCAGGACCAGCCCGACTTCGCCGAGGCCGCGGCCCGGCTCGGCGGACGCCTGTCGCTCGTGCGGCAGGGCAATCTGGGTGGCTCGGGCGGGTTCTCGCGCGGCATGGCGGAGACGCTGCAGGCCGGCGAGTCCGACTACGTGCTGCTGCTCGACGACGACGTCGTCTCGGAGCCCGAGGGCATCGCCCGCGCGGTCGCCTTCGGCGACTTCGCCCGGACGCCCACGATCGTCGGCGGTCACATGTTCTCGATGTACGAGAAGTCGTGCCTGCACACCTTCGGCGAGCGGGTCAACCGCTACACGTTCTGGTGGGGCAAGATCGAGAACACCTTCGACCGTCACGACTTCTCGCTGCACCCCCTGCGCACGACGCCGTGGCTGCACCAGCGTGTGGACGTCGACTACAACGGCTGGTGGATGTCGCTGATCCCGGTCGAGGCCCTGCGCACGGTGGGCCTGTCGCTGCCCGTGTTCATCAAGTGGGACGACGCCGAGTACAGCCTGCGCGCCACCGACAAGGGCATCCCGACGGTCTCCCTGCCCGGTGCGGCGGTGTGGCACGTGCCGTGGGTCGACAAGGACGACGCGATCGACTGGCAGGCCTACTACCACCAGCGCAACCGGTGGCTCGCGGCCATGCTGCACTCGCCGTACCGCGGCGGCGGCGAGCTGCCGCGGGCGAGCTTCGTCGGCGACGTCAAGCACCTGCTGCAGCTGCAGTACTCGGCCGTCGAGCTGCGCCTGCGGGCCCTGGAGGACCTGCTCCGCGGTCCCGAGCACCTGCACGCGACGATCGGCTCCACGCTGCCCGAGGTGCGGGCGCTGCGGGCGCAGTTCCCCGATGCCGTGGTGGAGAAGGACCCGGGCGCCTTCCCGCTCACCAGGCGCCACCGCCCCTCCCGCAGGGGCAGGGTGCCGTCGGCTCCCGCGGGGAGGCCGGTCGCGGTCGCCTCGGCACTGACCGGCATGGCCAAGCAGCTGCGCTCGGTGCGCCCGGAGGCGCTCGACGTGCCCGAGGAGAGGGTCTCGACCTCCGCCGCCCGGTGGTGGCGCCTGTCGCACCTCGACTCCGCGGTCGTCACGTCGGCCGACGGCACCGGCGCCTCGATGTACGTCCGGGACCCGAAGAAGTTCCGCGCCTACCTGGTCCGCAGCCTGCGGCTGCACCGGCAGCTGCGCAGCCAGTGGGCGCCGCTGAGCCGGCGGTACCGGCAGGCCATGCCGTCGTTCACCTCGGTCGACGAGTGGCGCGCGACGTTCGACACCCACGGTGTCGACGAGAACGAGTGAAAACACGATGCCGGCACCACGCGGGCGTCACGAGCAGGCAGGGACACAGCGCATGACGGATCCGGCGAAGACGTACGACGTCGCCATCCTCGGATGGTGGTACGGCAAGAACTACGGTTCGATCCTGACCTACTACGGGCTGAACCGTGCCGTCGAGAATCTCGGCCGCTCGGTCCTCATGGTCCACGAGCCGCTCGGCTACAACGGCTACCGGGTGCACTGGCCCACGGACATCGTCTCCATGGAGTTCGCCCGGCGCGTCGGCTACGAGCACACCGACCAGGAGCACTACTCCGCGCTGCCGCGCCTGAACGACGTCGCCCGCACCTTCGTCGTCGGAAGCGACCAGCTGTGGAACCCGCTGATCGGGCGGGTGAACGACGACCTCTTCCTGGACTTCGTCGCGCCGGAGAACCACCGGGTGGCGTACGGCACGTCGTTCGGCAACCGCGGGACCGACAAGTTCAAGGTGCCGTTCGTCGCGAAGCACGCCGCGAACCTGCAGCAGTTCACCGCGATCTCGGTGCGCGAGGAGTACGCGATCGACACCGCGCGGGACGTCTTCGGCGCGAAGGCGGCGCTCGTCGTGGACCCCGTGTTCCTGCTGCCGAAGGAGCACTACGACGGCCTCGCCGACAGGGCGACGGTGGCTCCCGAGGGCGAGTACCTCGCGGTCTTCTACCTCGACCCCAACCCGGAGAAGGTGTCCGTCGCCCGGGCGATCGCCGACAAGCTGGGCTTCGACAAGATCCTGGTGATCCCCAACCCCGACGAGGGGCGCGAGAAGGTGACGTCCCTGTTCGCGGACGAGCCGCGGGTCGAGGTCCTGGCCGAGGACGCCCCGGAGAACTTCCTGCGCGCCTACCGCGACGCCGGCTATGTCGTCACCGACAGCTACCACGGCTCGGCCTTCGCGGCGATCTTCGAGAAGCCCTTCTCGTCGATCTACAACACCAAGCGGGGCGCCGACCGGTTCAAGAACCTCATGGCGGCGATGGGATTCGACGACCAGCGTCGCGTCCTGGAGACCGACACCGCCGCGACGATCGCCGAGAACGAGTACGTCACCCGGGAGATCGACTTCACGAAGGCCCGCGAGTACATCGGGTCCGGCCGGGCCTCGTCGCTGGACTGGCTGAGCACCGCGCTGGACCCCGAGACCGGGGGCTCCGCCGCGATCCGCCCGTTCCAGCGGTTCGCCCTCGACAAGCCCGCGTTCGCGGCCAACAGCAAGGCCTGGCGCGTCTCGCACCGGACGCGCGGCACTCGGCTGAAGGTCGCGCGGGACGGCGCGGCGGTCGGCCATCATGCCTGGACCGCCCTGCCGGAGCCGCTGACGCCGGGATCGGCGTACCAGCTGACGATCGACTGGACCCCTCGGACCGACGCGCCGGCCGTCAACCTCCACCTCCGCAACCCCGAGACCGGGCAGTTCCGCGCCGTCGGCAAGGTGAAAGTCGAGCAGGGCTCGGGCACGGCGCGCCGCGACGCGGTCACGTTCACCGTCTCCGACCCGGGCTTCTCCGAGATCATGCTGGGCGGGCTGCACTTCACCGGCCGCAACGCGGGCGCGGAGGTGCGCGGTATCGAGGTGGTCGAGGTGCCCGCAGCGGTCGCCGCCGCGTCACGACGCACGTCCTCGGGCAGGCCGCCGGCCAAGGGGTTCGCGGGGCAGGCCAGGGCGCTGGCGCTGGCGGACTACGAACGCCAGGTGCGTTCGTACGATCGCGCCCGTTCGGCCGACAGGATCTCCGGCGCCCGGGCGCGGATGATCTTCCACGCGCACGCGATCGAGAAGGGTCTGAGCCGGAGCAACTTCCGCGCGGGCTTCGGCAAGATCGCCGTCCCGGGGCTCGCCAAGGAGATGAACTCCTGGCTGGCGTCCGGGTTCAGCATCGACGATCCCTACCTGCAGAGCTCCGCGGCCGTGATGAAGACCTACTTCGGGCGGCACGCGGAGCTGAAGACCGACGTCTCGGCCTTCCGCCAGCTCTTCTCCGGCGCGGCGCAGGACCTCATCGACGCGACGCGGCACCAGGAGGGCGGCGTGCTGCCCGCCGAGCAGACCCGCGAGATCCGCCTCGAGGCGGACGACCGGCGCGGCTTCCTCGACGTCGTCTACGGGCGGCGCAGCGTGCGCGAGTTCACCGACGAGCCCGTCGCCGACGGGGACGTCACCCGGGCCGTGCAGATCGCGATGCAGTCGCCCTCGGTGTGCAACCGCCAGGCCGCCCGCGTGCACCAGTTCCAGGACCCGGACGTCATCAGGTCGGTGCTGGACATCCAAGGGGGGTTCAACGGCTACGAGATGCCGCCCCGCCTGCTGCTGGTCACGGCGGACCTCGACGCCTTCCTCTTCGCCCCGGAGCGCAACCAGCCGTTCGTCGACGGCGGGCTGTTCATGATGTCGCTGCTCCTCGGCCTGACCGAGGTGGGCCTCGGCTCCTGCTCGCTCAACACCGCGATGGGGAGCGCGAAGGACGCCGCGATCCGCAAGATCATCGACGTCCCCGACAACGAGGTGTTCATCTCGTTCGTCGCGGTCGGCCACTACGACCAGCAGGTCCTGGTGCCGCGGTCGAAGCGGACCCACGTCCAGGACGTCCTCGTCCGGCACACCGACAGCTGAGCGGCCGCCCGCGTCGCGGCGCCGGCCGGGCGGGGGGTGCCGGGATTGCCTCCCGTCGGCGCCTGTGGCATAACTCCGCCATGCCCTCCCCTCGTGCTGCTGTGGCCCGCGCGTTCGCCGGCCTGCCCCCGGTCGCGCGCCGCGACGCCGAGATCCGCCGCCTCTCCGGCGTGGTACGGAAGCGTGCGCGAGCGCTCCGCAAGCAGCGCGAGCGCGTCGCCGACCTCCAGGCGGAGGTCGCCGGCCTGCGGGCTCAGGTCCGGCGTGAGCGCGAGAAGGCGGTGGCCCACGACACGACGTCCCGGGAGCGTCTCGCCGCGCTCAGGTCGGCGAAGCGCCGGATCTCGCGCGGCGCCGAGCCGACGTTCAGCGCGCTGCTGGCGCAGCAGCGGTCGCTGTACGGTCGGCTCCGGGACACCGGCGGCCACGCCCACCACCCGATGGCACGCACCGAGTACAAGCTGCACAACGTCGCGTTCGCCCGGAGCCACGGGGTCCCGACCGCCCCGGTCTTCCAGGCGTGGGGCACCATCGACGAGATCGACCTCGGCTCCCTGCCGGACGAGTTCGTCCTGAAGGCGGACGGTGGTGCCAGCGCGCGCGGCGTCTTCCCGATCCGCCGCACGGGAGGCTCCCTCGTCAGGATCGACACCGGCGAACGGGTCTCGTGCGACGACATCAAGGACCGGCTGCGCGCCTTCGGCGACCGCATTCGCGGACCGTACTTCGCCGAGGCGCTCCTGCCGTCCTCCGGCGGGTCGCCCGTCCCCGACGACATCAAGGTCTACACGTTCTACGGGCAGCCCGCGCAGGTCCTGCTCATGCGTCCTGCCGGTCCCCGCCGTCGTGACGCCGGACGCCGCTACCTCGACCCAGTCACCGGCGCCGACCTCGGTGAGGTCCTCCCCGGGGTGACGTACCGACCGGACATCCCCGTCCCCGACCGCCTGCCGGAGATCCTCGCGGCGGCACGGCACCTCTCCCTGGCCACCGGGGCGGACTTCGGCCGGTTCGACTTCTACGACACTCCCGACGGCATCCGCTTCGGCGAGATCACTCCGGCCCCGGGCGACCCGCAGCAGTACCACCTCGACCACGACCTCGCACTGGGGTCCGCGTGGCTCGACGCCCGCGTACGGGTCCTCCAGGACGAGGCGGCCGGTCGTCCGCGCGGGCTCGTCTGGGGAGCGCATCCCTCCGCGTGGCTCTACCCCGCGGGCTCGGAGCCCGACGGCATGGAGAGCTGGCCGCGCACCGTCCCGGGCTGTGACCGGTGGTGCGTGCCGTCGTCGCCACGGGCGGTCGCGAGCCCGGTCTGAGGGGCTCCCCTCACGAGGAGGGCTTGGCCCGCAGGGCGGCCCGCAGGCCGTCGGTGACCTCGGGGGCGAGCGTGCGCGCGAACGTCGCGGTGAGGTGCCCGTGGTCGAAGTACGCGACGACGCCGCCGACCACGGGGTGGCAGACCTCGTCGTCGCACATGAGGTCGGTGACCTCGCGGACCGTGACCAGCCCGGAGCCGTCGGCGCGCCCGGCCGCGGCGAGGGGGTCCGGCTCGAGCGCCTGCGACGGCGGCGCCCCGCAGTCGTCCCAGGAGACGGGCCCGGTGGCGAGGCAGTCGGGGACGCTGTCCGGCATCGCGGGGGTGTCCCGCAGCACGAGCACCGGGATGCCGGCGTCGGTGAACGTGGCCAGCGTCGCGGCGTAGGCGTCCTGGGCGGCGTCCGCCTGCTCGCCCTCCGGGACGTCCGCCAGGAGCTGGTTGGTCCGCGCCGACATGACCACCAGGTCGTAGCCGCCCGAGACGACGGAGTCGACCGCCCACCGTGTCGTGTCGAGGCAGCCCTGCGCGTCCGCGGCGGCGTCGTACTCCAGGAGCAGCTCGACCGGGTAGCACGACGACTGCAGGTACGTGTCGACCTGCCAGTCCCCCGCGTCCTCCCCCGCCTCCAGGGCGGGGGTCCAGTGGCCCGCGTGCGAGTTGCCGAGCAGCGCGACCCGCACGGGGGCGTCGTCGGAGCCGTACGTGCAGCTGTGGCGGGTCGTGAACGGCGGGTCGTTCCAGCAGCCGTCGGCGTAGACGGCCGGCTTGTCCTGCGCGGCCGCCTCCGGCGGCGTGAGCAGGCCCCGGACGTCGCAGGACGGGTCGCGCACGGCGCCCGCCCCCGCGCACGCACCGGCGTCCGCGACCCGCGCCGGGGCGGAGGCGACCGCCTCACGGGTGCGCTCGTCGGCGGCCGACGCCGCCGAGACGCCCCAGACCGCGGAGACGCCGACGCACACCGCGAGCAGCCCGAACGTCGCGGCGCGCCGACGGACCAGCACCTGCTGGCGGCGCAGCGGGTCCTCGACCCACCGCTTGGTCAGGGCGGCCAGCACGAGCGACCCCACGACGACGGCCACCAGCTCGACACCGCCCAGCGCGCGGCCGAGCGCGTAGGGCACGACGACGATCAGCGGCCAGTGCCACAGGTACACGCTGTACGAGACGTCGCCCAGCCACTGCACCGGACGCAGCGCGAGCAGGCCGCCGGGCCCTCCGCGGGCGCCGTCGGCCGCCGCCGCGATCACGAGGGCCGTGCCCACCGTCGGCAGGGCGGCCGCGACGCCGGGGAACGGCGTCGTCCCGTCGAAGAGGACCACCGCCGCCACGACGGCGGCCAGCCCCGTCCACGCGGTCGCCGCCCGGACCGGTGCCGACCACCGCCACGGCCGCACGGTCACCGCCGCCGCGACGAGCCCGCCCAGCGCGAGCTCCCACAGCCGGGTCGTCGTGACGAAGTACGCCGCGGCCGGGTCGGTCGCCGTCAGGTGCACCGACCAGGCGAGCGACACGACGACGACCAGCCCGACGACCGCCGTCGGCAGCCACGCCGCGAGCCCCCTGCCGCGCCGGCGCAGGCGTACCGCGAGCCACGCCGTCAGCCCCACCAGGACCGGCCACAGCACGTAGAACTGCTCCTCCACGGACAGCGACCAGTAGTGCTGCACCGGGGACGCCAGCTCCTCGGCGGCCAGGTAGTCCGTCGCCGACCGCGCCAGCGCCCAGTTCTCCACGTACAGCGCCGCGGCCGCGACCTCCCGCGCCACGCGGGCGTGCACCGTCGAGGGCAGCCACAGCAGCGTCGCCGCCAGCGTGGCCACCAGCACCACGGTCGCCGCGGGGATGAGGCGGCGCACCCGCCGCGCCCAGAACTCCAGCAGGTCACCCACCCCGCGCACCGGGCGGCGCAGCAGGTGCGACGTGATGAGGAAGCCCGAGATGACGAAGAAGACGTCCACCCCCACGTAGCCGCCCGTCACCGTGCCCGGCAGCAGGTGGTAGACCAGCACCGCGCTCACCGCCAGCGCGCGCAGCCCCTGCACGTCGGTGCGGACCTCGGTGCGCGTCGACGTGCCCGCCGTCGAGCCGGCGGGAACGGGCGGGGACAGGGTGGTCACGCAGCGCTCCAGGGTCGGGTCGGTCCCGACGTGGCAGCTCGAGACGTGGCGGCTCGACGGGCCGGCGCACGGTCTCGCGGGGACCGCCTCGGAGGATAGCCCGACGACCGGTGACAGGCGCGGTCGGGCCCGTCCGCGGGCGCGGCGGGGCCGGGCCTTCACGACACGTCCCGGACGTCTCCACGCCACGTCCCGTCCATGGTCTCGCCGACCACGAGCAGTTCGTCCGCTTGGCGATGTTTCCGGGCGGACCGGGCCGGACGGGTGGTACACGGCGCCCCCTCGAAGGCGGGTATCCTCTCCTTCGACCTTCAGCCGTTCAGACGGCGTTCACCGGAGCTCCGCTCTGCGGTCCCCCGGCTGACCCACACATCGCCGTGGCCTGGTCCCGTTCGAGGATGCTTCCTCCCGGGCTCGACCACAGATCGAAAGGACCTGGGCCCCATGCCTCTCGACCTTGCCGTGATCGGCCTTGGTTATGTCGGACTGCCGTTGGCGCGTGAGGCCGTGCGCGCCGGCCTGCAGGTGCGTGGTTTCGATGTGACGACGCCGGTCGTGGATGCCCTCAACGAGGGTCGTTCCCACGTGGACGACATCTCGGACGCGGACGTGGCCTCGATGGTCGAGGCGGGTTTCCGTGCGACTGCCGACGTGGAGGACATCCGTGGTGCGGCCGCCGTGGTGATCTGCGTGCCGACGCCACTGGGCCAGGACGGTGGGCCCGACCTGGGTGCGGTGATCGCGGCGACCCGCACGGTGGCCGGTGTGCTCGAGCCGGGCATGGTCGTGGTGCTGGAGTCGACGACGTACCCGGGCACCACCGAGGAGGTCCTCAAGCCGATCCTCGAGGAGGGTGGCCTGCGGTGCGGTGAGGACTTCCACCTGGCGTTCTCGCCCGAGCGGATCGACCCGGGCAACCCGACGTACGGGATGAAGAACACGCCGAAGGTCGTGGGCGGGCTCACCCCGGAGGCGACCGAGCGTGCTGCGGCGCTGTACTCGCGGTTCGTGGACACGGTCGTGGTCGCCAAGGGCGCGCGCGAGGCCGAGACGGCGAAGCTGCTGGAGAACACCTACCGGCACATCAACATCGCGCTGGTGAACGAGATGGCGCGGTTCTGCCACGAGCTGGGCATCGACCTGTGGGACGTGATCCGGCTGGCCAAGACCAAGCCGTTCGGGTTCCAGGCGTTCTACCCGGGTCCCGGGGTGGGCGGGCACTGCATCCCGATCGACCCGAACTACCTGAGCCACAACGTGCGCTCGCGTCTGGGCTACCCGTTCCGGTTCGTCGAGCTGGCGCAGGAGATCAACGCGACCATGCCGTCCTACGTGGTGCGGCGTGCGCAGGACATCCTCAACGAGGACGCGAAGGCGATGCGTGGCTCGCGGGTGCTGGTGCTGGGCGTGACGTACAAGCCGGACATCGCCGACCAGCGTGAGTCGCCCGCGGTCGCGGTCGCCCGGGCGCTGGTGGCCCAGGGCGCGGAGCTGGTGTTCCACGACCCGCACGTGGCCCGGTGGCACGTCAACGGTGAGGTCCTGGACCGGGTCGCGGACCTCGACACGGCGATCCTCGAGGCCGACCTGGTCATCCTGGTGCAGAACCACAGCGCCTACGATGTCGATGTACTGGCAGAGAAGTCGGTGCGCTTCTTCGACACGAAGGGCGCGACGACGCACCCCGACGCCATCCGGCTCTGACCGGCGAGGGCCGGTCCGGACCGGCGCCGCACACCTGACGTCGAAGGAGCTCCATGCGCCCCCGAAGCCTCGCGGCCCTCTCGGCGATCGCCGTGGCAGCCGTGGTGGGCGTCGTCGCCGCCCTCCTGGGCAGCCTCGACGTCGCCCTGGCGGTCCTCGTCGTGCTGGTCGGCGGGGTCGCGGTGCTCGGTGTGCTGACCTACCGACGGGCCGGCGCGACGGCCGCCCGCGCGCACGCCGCCGACCGCCGGCTTCGGGAGCTCCGCGACGACCTGGCGCGCCAGCACCAGGCCACGTCGACGGCGACCGAGCAGATCCGTCGGCAGGTCGCGCGCACCGACAGGTCGGTCGCGCTGTGGCAGTCCGACCTCGAGGCGACGGTGCACGCCGGTGTCGCGCCACCGCTGGACAAGGTCTCGGCCAGGCTCGACGGCCTGGACTCCGACCTCCGGCACCTGCGGAGACGCGTCGAGACCGTCCGGAACCTCGTCAACGCCGCGCGGCCCGGGCCCCTGCTCACCCAGATGCAGGCGCTCGGGCAGCTCCGGGCCAAGTTCGACGTCTCCGGTCCCCTGCCGGACGTCGGGGGGTGGGCCCTCGATCCCACCGCGCTCCTCTGGCTCGTCGACGAGATCGAGCGTCGGCGTCCGGAGCACGTCGTCGAGTGCGGGAGCGGCACCTCCACCTTCTGGATCGCCATGGCCCTGCGCCAGAACGGCCGAGGGCGGGTCACCGCGCTCGACCACCTGGACGAGTTCGCCGGGCGGACCCGATCCACCCTGGAGCGGCACGGCCTGTCCGAGGTGGCCGAGGTCCGTCATGCACCGCTGGTCACGACGCCGACCCCTCGCGGCGAGTTCCCGTGGTACGACGTCGACCCCGCGACCCTCGGGCCGATCGACCTGCTCGTCGTCGACGGGCCGCCCGAGGCGACCGGTCCGCTCGCCCGGTACCCCGCGCTCCCCGTCCTGCACGGGGCGCTGCTCCCCGACTCTCACGTCCTGGTCGACGACGTGCACCGCGAGGACGAGAGGCAGGCGATCGAGCACTGGCTCGACGAGCTGCCGCGCCTCCGCCGCGCCGGCTACAAGAACGATGTCTCCGAGGTGCTGACCTATGAGTAACCTCGACTGCCCGCCCGTCCCCTGCACGAAAGCCTCCGTATGACCGTCGACTCGCGCGCCGTCCCGGACGTCGCGGCCTCCGCCGCGGCCTCCGCTGCTCCGCGCGCCACGCGCTTCCGCCCCGACGTGGAAGGACTCCGCGCGATCGCGATCGGCAGCGTGCTGCTCTATCACGCCGGGATCGTCTTCATCCCCGGCGGCTTCATCGGCGTGGACGTCTTCTTCGTCATCTCCGGGTTCCTCATCACCGGCCAGCTCGTGCGCGAGCTGGAGCGGAGCGGGCGCGTGTCCATGATCCGCTTCTACGCCCGTCGAGCACGACGCCTCCTGCCGGCCGCCGCGCTCGTCCTGGCCGTCACCGCCGCCCTGGTGTTCTTCGTGGGCAGCATCGTCGACCGTCGGGTCTTCGGCGGCGACATCGTCGCCGCGGCCGCCTACGTGGAGAACTGGCGCCTCGCCGGTCGCGCCGTCGACTACCTGGCGGAGGGTGTCAGCGTCTCGCCGGTGCAGCACTTCTGGTCGCTGTCCGTCGAAGAGCAGTTCTACATCGTCTGGCCGCTGCTGCTCGTCGTCGTCGCCTTCCTGGCGCGACGGTTCCACTGGCCCGCGCGGATCGTGATGGCCGCCGGCCTGTGCTTGATCGTGGTCCCGTCGTTCGTCTGGTCGATCGTGATGTCCACCGCGAGCCCGGCGAACGCGTTCTTCGTGACCACGACCCGACTGTGGGAGCTCGGGATCGGCGGCCTCGTGGCCGTCGGCGTCGCGATCTGGCCCCGCGTGCCGCGCGTGGTCGCGCTGATCCTCGGCTGGGGCGGCATCGCCGCCATCCTCGCCGGTGCGCTGCTCCTCGACGAGACCGCCGTCTGGCCGGGCTCCCTGGCCCTCGTCCCGGTCCTCGGCACCGCGGCCGTGATCATCGCGGGGGCGAGCAGCTCGGCCCCCGGGTTCCTCGGCAACAAGCTCATGGTGTGGCTCGGCGGGCTCTCGTACTCGCTGTACCTGTGGCACTGGCCGCTGCTCATCGCCGCGACCTGGGTGTGGGGCGAGCTCGGCCAGAAGCGCGGGCTGCTCATCGTGGTGCTCGCCGTCATCCCCGCGTGGCTGTCCTACAAGCTCGTCGAGAACCCCATGCGGCGGATCGCCCAGGAGCGCTGGTCCCCCCGGATGACGCTCTCCGTGGGTCTCAACCTCACCGCCCTCACCGTGATCGCCGGGCTCCTCCTCACGAGCAGCACCCCCTCGAGCGCCCCCGCGAACGCCAGCGTCGAGGGCAAGGGCGCGCAGAGCCTCGAGATGAAGGACGGCGAGGCCACGGGGATCCCCAACCCCGACTCGGTCGAGAGCTTCACCCCGCTCCCCCAGGACGCCGCGGCCGACAAGCCGGACGCGTACGACCGCGGCTGCCAGGTGGACCAGAAGGTGGCGGTGCCGAAGCCCTGCGCCTACGGCGACCGGGAGGGCGACACGCACCTCATGCTCCTGGGCGACTCCAAGGCCCTCCAGTGGATCGACGCGCTCGACCCGATCGCCAAGGACCACGGGTGGAAGCTCGACGTCGCCACCAAGAGCGCCTGCGGCTTCTCGAGCGCGCAGATCAACGACGGGCAGGGCGACCCCTACGTGAGCTGCACGCAGTACAACGAGGCGCTGCTCCAGATGGTGCTCGACGAGAAGCCCGACGCCATCATGGTCTCGCAGACCACGAGCTACTCCTACGACAGCTCGGGCGAGCGGACGCAGGAGGCGATGGTCGACTCGCTCGAGTCCACCTGGAAGACGATCGAGGACGCCGGGATCGACGTGATCGCCATCGCGGACAACCCCGATCCGGTCGATCTCCCCGCGGGCGACGGCGAGGTCTACAAGTGCGTCGCCGAGTACATGGACTCCCTGTCCAGCTGTGCCTTCTCCAAGGAGGCCGGCCTCGACAAGAGCGGCACCCCGGCGATGCTCGCGGCGGCCGACCTCCTGCCGTCGGTCGACGTCGTCAGCATGAACGACCTGGTCTGCACCGACGTCTGCCCTCCGGTGATCGGTGACGTCCTCGCCTACCGCCAGGGTTCGCACCTCTCCCGCACGTACGTGAAGTCCGCGACCCCGATCCTGGACAGCCGCCTGACCCCCGTGATCGAGGAGGCCCGCGCGTCGTGAGCGCCACGGCGTTCGTCACCCACCCCGACGTCGCGCTCGCCGCCGCGCGGCACGCCGAGGGCCTCGGCGGCACAGGTGGTCGGGTCACGTCCTTGGCGCTCGACATGCAGGCCGTCACCGCACGCGAGATCGTCGCGCGGATGATCGCCCCGGACGCCGACTACGCCACGGTCGTCGCGGCGGCCCTCGAGCCCTCGTCGTCCGACCTCCTCGACGCGAGGACCACGCGGACCGCAGAGCTGCTCTGCTCGCTCGCCCGGATGGTCGGGCACCAGCAGGGGGCCGAGGACGACGTGCCGCACGCGCTCGCGCTCTTCGCCGCCGCGCGGCGGTGCGCCCCCGTCGGCCGCTGGTCCGTCCCCGACCGCCGTGCGTTCGCCCAGCTCCTGTGGGCCCACGGCGACCGCGACCGCCTCCGGCGCGACGCCGCCCTGCTGAGGTCGCTCGAGCCCGGGACGCGAGCGTTCCTCAAGCTCGACCTCGAGGGGATGGACCACGGCGTCGGGTCGGACTCGTGGCTCGACACCCTCAACGCGTGCCTGCGGACCTACGGGGTCGCCCCCGTGGGACTGGCGCCACGGGGCGCCACCCCCTTCGACCGCCTGCAGCCCGGAACGACCCGGACCGCGGGCCCTGGCCCGCTGATCACCGTGGTGATGCCGGCCTACCGGCCCGGACCGGAGTCCGTCACGGCGGTGCGGTCCGTCGTGCAGCAGACGTGGCAGGACTGGGAGCTGCTCGTCGTCGACGACGCCTCCGGAGACGAGTTCGAGGACGTCTTCGCGCAGCTCGAGGGTCTCGACCCGCGGGTGCGGGTGCTGCGTCAACCCGTCAACAGGGGCACCTACGCGGCACGCAACCGCGCGCTGGAGGAGGCGCGCGGGGACTTCGTCACCTTCCAGGACACCGACGACTGGTCGCATCCCGAACGGCTCGAGCGGCAGGTCCGCCCCCTTCTCGAGGACCCGACCCTCGTGCGGACGCTCAGCCTCTCGCTGCGGTGCGGCGACGACCTCGTCTTCCAGCACCTGGGCAACAGCCCGGTCCACGCCAACGCGTCGTCCCACCTGTTCCGCCGGTCGGTCCTCGACACGGTCGGCCGTTTCGACTGGGTCCGCAAGAGTGCCGACACCGAGTTCGACCGGCGGCTGGAGGCCGTGTTCCCCGGCCGCCGGCTGGAGCTGCGCGAGCCGCTGGCCGTCGTGCGCCTCCAGGCGGACTCGCTCTCCCGCAACGACGTCCGGCCCGGCTGGATGCATCCGTCCCGCATGGAGTACCGCGCCGCGATGATCCACTGGCACCGGCAGATCGAGGCCGGTGCCAGCCCTCGGATCCCCGCTGACGTGACGCAGCGCCCGTTGACCGCCCCTCGACCGTTCCTGCGCGACATCGGGCTCCCCGTGCAGCCGATCGACGTCGCCTTCGTCGCCGACTGGACGATGGACGGCGCCACCCAGCGGTCCGCGGTCGCCGAGATGGAGGCGCTCGCGCGCACCGGGCTGCGTGTCGGTCTCCTCCACGTGCGCAGCGCGTTCAGCGACGCGCCGCGCCGAGCCCCGCTGTCCCTGACCGTGCGCGGTGCGCTCGCCGACCGCACGCTCACGTTCGCGTCGCTCGAGGAGTCCGACCACATCCCCACGATCGTCGTGCGTCAGCCCGACGTGCTCGAGTTCCCCACGTCTCGCCCCGTGTCGCTGACCACGGACCGTGTCGTGATCGTCTCGGACGCGGGAGGCGGCGCCCGCGAGGGCTCCGGCGTGCGCTGGGTCGCCGAGGACTGCGACCGGAACGCCGAGGCGCTCTTCCAGGTCGCCCCGGAGTGGATCACCCCGGACGACCTCCCGCGCGTCCTCGACGTGCCGTCGGGACCCGGCAGGCAGCCCCGGCGCTTCCGGAGCGACCGGCCCGTCGTCGGCTGGGTCTTCGGCGGCGAGGAGCCGACGACGACCGACGGGGCCGAGCGTCTGCGGCGTGTCTTCCCGGTCGACGGCTCGGTCGACGTCCGGCTCGTCGGCTGTCGCCGCGTCCTGGACGGCGCCCTCGGCGGGATCCCCGCCGACTGGCTCGTCTACGAGACGGGCGAGGTCGCCGCCCGCCAGTTCCTGCACCAGCTCGACGTCGTCGTCGCCTTCCCCCGGTCGGCGACGACCGGAGCGGTGCGCACGGTGGAGGAGGCGCTGGCCGAAGGGTGCGTGGCCGTCGTCGCGCCGGAGCTCGCGCCGTTCTTCGGCGACGCCGTGCTGACCTGCGCACCGGACGAGGTGGCCGGCCTCGTCGGTCGGCTGCGGGCGGACGAGGCCGCCTTCCGCGACCGGTCACGGCGCGGATGGCAGTGGGCGCACGACCGGTTCGACGGTTCCGGGCAGCGGTTCGTCGAGGCCCTGGGCACCGCGGCCCCCTCCTCCGGCCTGACCGCCCCCTCGTAGGTCAGCGGACGCCGTCGTGCCCTCGCTCGGCGGCCTCCAGGCGGGCGGCGCCGACGTCGGCGACGATGCGCCGCGCCATCGCGTCGGCGTGCTCGGCGTGCGCGGCAGCGGCCCGGTCGCTCTTCTTCTGCCCCGCCAGGACGAGGTCGGCCTTGGCCGTCAGCCGGTCGGTGCCCTCGTCGATCCGGGTGGCCAGGGTGCGGCCGACACTGTGCACCAGCCCCGCCAGGAGGACGACGGCCACGCCGAGCGCGGCACCGCCCACCTCCGTGCTGGAGATCGCGAAACCGACGGCGGCGACCACCCCGGCGAGCGCGGTGAGAGACGTGAGGACGTTCGTCCTCGAGAGCTGGGGCACGATTGCTCCTCGAACTCGGTCGACAGGGACTTCTGCTGGTGGTGCTGAGCGGACGCGGGGGCCACGCACCCGACGGGGGCGCGGCCCCTCGTGGTCATCGCGGCCGCGCGGGGATGCGTTCCTCGATCGCCGCCACGGTCCGCGCGCAGTTCCGCTGGTCCCGTACCGGGAACGCCGCGTCGATGCGCTTCTGGTAGAAGGGGTCGGGCCGGCAGTCGCGCTCGAGCAGGTCCTGCACGGCGTCGAGCGTCTCGTCGAGGGTGTGCACGACCGGGCCGAACCCGTCCCGCTCGTAGTCGAACCACGTCGGCGACGAATGCTTGCTCTCGAACTCGTCCTCGTCGAAGCGCGCGTACACGATCGGAGTTCCCAGGTACGCCACGTCGAACTGCACCGAGGAATAGTCCGTGACGAACGCGTCGCACCCTCGGATCAGGTCCTGGAACGAGACGGCGTTCGTGTCGGCGATCTCGATGCGGTCTCCCGCCACGGTCGCCCCCTCGAACCGGGACGCCATGTTGTAGTGGGGCAGGAAGGTCAGCCTGTAGTCGTACCTCTCGAGCATCTCGTGCAGACGCCGGCTCTCCAGGAGACCCGACATGAACCGCTGGTAGGTCGACCCCTCGTAGGGGACCTCGCCGTCCTGCGACCCCTTGAGCGCGGTCGTCGCGAGATAGTTCCGCCAGGTCGGCATGAAGAGGATGGTCCGGCTGGGCGGGGTCGGCGTCAGGGCGTCGTACCGAGGCATCCCGGCCTCGACGAGCTGCCGGTCGTACCCCGACGCGGCACGCAACGCCTCGGTCTCCCGTGGCGTCACCGTCAGGCAGATGTCGTAACCCGTCGTGCCACGCTTCACGGCGTAGGGGCTGAGGTGGACGCCGTGCTTGAGATACACGCGCAGCGCCCCGACCCGCCAGACGATGTGCCGCGTGTAGTCCCGTACGTCCCACCCGTCCGGCACCAGGTAGCCGATCATGTAGGCGTTGGCCAGGACGGTGGCGTGCAGCAGGAGCAGCTGATGCCGCCACGACGAGTGGGCGACGACGTGTCCGTACGGGGCCACCCGGTCGTACTGGGGACTCGAACGATCGATGACGTAGTAGGCCCGGCGCCGAGGATCCGACTCACGGATGTGCCGGAACAGGTGGATGCCGTTGTCCTGCGCCGTGTCCTTCCGCTCGCCGATCAACCAGATCTCGCGACCGGCGAAGAACGGTCGGGTCACGAGCCTGAGCAGGCGGAGCAGCCGCATCCGACGGGCTCCGGGCCCCCTGGCGATGAATCCCGCGTCCTTCTTGAGCAGCGTGCCGGCCCACCGCAGGCGCGCCCCGAGCCCCGCGCCCTCCTGGGTGGTGAGGAAGGCCGCGGTTCCGTCGCCGACCGTGTGCAGGAGGTACCTGACGGTGGTCTGCCGCGACCTTCCGGCGGTCTCGTCCGCCTCGGCATGCATCCCGACCGTCCGCGCGCTGATCAGCGCGCCCACCCGCGGCCGCAGGTTGCGGCGCAGCCGCAGCTCCGGCACCTCCGTGTCGAGCTCGAGGACGAAGCGCCGGTGGCCGCTCCCCGTGCCGACGAGCGGGAGGCGGGTCCCCAGGCCCGCCCACTGGGCCTCGCCGCGGTTGCCGACCCGCGGGGTCAGCGGCACCGGGCCCGAACGGGCGACGTCACCCGACGGGCCGGTCAGCGCGAGGCGATACCGCCACGGCGGCTCGGACATCTCCGGGACGAACGCGACGGAGAGGAATGCCAGGATCTCGATGTCCCCGCCTGCCGGGTCCACCGCCTCGAGCCACGGTGTCGCCGCGGACAGCGCGAGGCGCCCCAGGAAGTCGGCGAGCAGCGACCCCCGCTCCACGTCGTGCTCGGCGAGCATCCGGTGGACGTAGCGGGCCACGCTCAGCTTCGTCCCGTGATCCGTCCAGAGCAGGAGGGGCATCGGGCTGGTGAGCGGGAGCTTGTCCAGCCGTTTGACCTCGTGCCACAGGTGTCGGGTCCACTCGTCGAGCCGGGCGGGCCGCAGAAGGGTCGCGATGGTGCCGTAGCGGGCGCCGGAGGCCAGCAACCAGTCGCACGCGGCGTCGTTCCGGTCCTTGCTCAGGCTCGACGCCGCCTCCACCCCGGAGACCTTGTGGCGAGCGAGCACCGCCCCGACGTCCATGCCGGGGTCGTGCACGACCGCGATCGGGGCGCGGCGGAAGCGGGGCAGCTTCCGGAGCTGGGCCAGGGCAGGCCCGAGGCTCCCTGCCCGGCCCTCGCCGACGACGAAGACGATGGCGAGGTCCGGCCGCGGCGCATCCACGTCGCTCACATGCACGTCGTTCACCAGCCGCTCACTAGGAATCGTGGCCCGGAGAAGGGGAGGTCCGGCCCTTTTCTACCAGAGCCGGAGGGCGTCGGGGCGTCCTCCGGTCCGGATCGTCTCACGACGCTCCCCCGTTCCCCGGGGCCTTCCGGTCGGACCGTCGCCGGTCCGTCCATCGCCACCACAGGACCCTGAGGCCGCCCGCCGTGCGCACGGACTCGGCCGCCCGCTCGCAGTTGTGGCGGTCGTGGTATCGAACCGACCGCTGCGCGCGGGCCCAGTGCTCCTCCGGCATCGCGAAACCGTCGGCAGCCGTCGTCTCGACCTCCTCGACCAGCCGGTCGACGTCGGTGACGATCGTCCCCGGGAGGTCCGCGTCCAGGTCGAGGAACGACCCCTGGTCCCCGAAGAACCGCGCCTGGTCGAACTGGAAGTAGAGGACCGGTCGCCGCTGCAGCGCGAAGTCGAAGGCCACGGACGAGTAGTCGGTGACGAGGCCGGCGTGCTCCCGCAGGAGCGTCTGCACGTCGACCTCCCCCTGCTGCAGCACGCGGACCCCCTCCACGTCGAACAGGTCGACGTAGTGCCGCATGTTCGGGTGGAGGATGAACGTCACGCGGAGGCCGTCGCGCATCGCCCGCGCGAGGCGCGGGTGGCCGAGGAACTCCTGCCACCGCGCGCGGTACTCGCTGTCCAGGAACCGGTCGCGGTTGCCCAGCCACTCTCGCCAGGTCGGGATGACGAGCAGGCCCTCCGGGTCCCGGTCGAGCGGTGCGAGCAGGTGGTCGAACCGCGGCAGCCCCGTCACCCGCACCTGCGCGGACCGGTACCCGAACGCGTCGACGGCGACGCGTCGCTCCCGGTCCGAGCTGACGTGGAACCGGTCGGTGGCGAAGCCCGGGGCGAAGCGCCCGTAGTTGGCCGTCATGTTCTTCGTGCCGGAGATCCCGTGGCGCAGGAAGACGCGCACGGCCCGCACCCGGGCGACGACGGCCGGGTGCCGCGACGGCAGGAGGTACTCGGCGTGGTGCGTCCCGGCGATCCGCGAGGCCAGGAACGCCACGCGGACGTGCTCGCGCGAGCCGTGGAGCACGACGTTGCCGAGGCCGTCGAGCCTGGCACGGTCGGGGGCGTCCTCGGCGACGACGTAGTAGGCGCGTCGCCGCGGCTCGTGCTCCCGGAGCCACCGGAAGAGGTGGTAGCCGTTGTCCTGCGCCTTGTACGGCAGCTCCCCGATCAGCCAGATCCCGAGGAACGGGCGGACCAACGGAAGGATCCAGGCGAGGCGGGTCCATCGCCGCAGGTACGCGTCGGCCTCCGGCGACATGCGCTCGACCCGCACGGACACGTTGGACCCGCGGAAGGTCTCGTAGGGAAGCAGCTGCGTGACGACGCCCCCGACGACGGCTCGGCCTGGCCGGAGCACGACCGGGTGCGCCCTGGTCCCGATGCGGCGGGCCTGGACACGGCCCTCCGGGTCCTCGACCTCGACGCTGAGGTCCAGCGTCTCGTCCCGCGCGTCGAGACGGGTCACGAGCGCGGACACCGGCAGCGCGAGGGCCCCACGGTGGACGAACCGCCCTCGATCACGACGGGACTCGTCGGGCATCTCCTCGAGGGGCACGTCGAAGTCGTACCGTCGTCCCGTCTCGCGGGAGGCCGCCACCAGCCGGGCGGCACGGGCACCACGATCGGCGCCGCGGACCCGCAGCCGCAGGGCCACGCCGTCGGCGCCCAGGCGCAGCCCGTCCACGTCGATGAGGAACTTGCGCGCCGGGGCGCCTCCCAGGAGCACGCTGAGGTTGCCGTTCTGGGTCACCGCCAGGCGGTCGTCGGCCGCGCCGGCTCCGGACGACCGCGCGACGTCGACCCGCGTCGTCGACCGGAAGTTGCCGAGCCGGACGGGGGCGGGCGCCTCGGCGGTGCCCCGGCGCGAGGCCGCGCCACCCCCGGTCGGCACCGGGTGCAACCACAGGTCGGCGACGTCGTCCCCGGGCACGGAGCGGCGCCGCAGCTCGTCCAGCGACAGCCGCGCCGAGAACGTCTCGAGACCGCTCGCCGGCACCCGGACCTCGACCCCGCTGCCGCGGAAGACCGCCGACAGCTCGCCGACCTTCCAGCCGGGACGCACCGCGGTCCCCTCGACGACGACGTCACCGTCGCGGAGGCCCACCTCGAGGCGCTGCATGCCCGACCCCGCGACCGATGCCGGGCGCAGAGCACGTGCCGTTCGACGGGCCCATCGACGGAGCCCCCCTCGCCTCACCGCGGCCGCGCCGCGCGGACGACGAGCGCAAGCCTGCACGCGTCGGGGCGCGACGGCGTGTCGCACCCGCGCTCCAGTCGAGCCATCGATACTCCCCACGACTACCCGCGGACACACCGCGGCGGCCACGACAGTCTAGGTCGTCCCCGGCCCGCGTCGGGCGCCCCGGCACCGCTAGTCGCCCGAGCGCGTCACCATGCGCTTCGCCCTGGAGGCGACGCGCCTCAGCGGCGTCCGCGTCGCCTGCGCGAGGCTGAGCTCCAGGTCCCTGTTGGCGCGGACCAGCCCGGCCCTCTCCTGCTTCAGGTCCTTGATCTCGTCGCGCTCGTCCTTCGCGATCCCGTACAGGGTGGCGATCCGCTCCCCGAGGCTGCGGCGCGCGGCGATGTCGCGGAAGTCCGACGCGGACCACCGCGCCGGCTCCTGCATCACGGGGTCGAAGTCCCACCGGTCGCCGAAGCGGTCGACGTCGGCCGCGTAGATCTCCTCGAGCGCCTCGCGCACGCCGCCCTCGAACACCTCGGACGCCGCCTTGAGCGGGGTGTCGTTCTCCCGGCCGAGGGACACCTCGTGCGGGCGCCCGACCTCGTCGAGATGGGCGCTCAGGTCACCGAGCAGCGTGGGGAGCTCGCTGATGTCGTAGAGACGCGAGTACGGGATCGTGTCCTCGTGCAGCCGCGTCGACTGGGGCGCGAAGTGCGTGTCGCGGACCGGGCCGCGGGGGTCGCGCAGCACCTCGACGAACCGCGCGAAGTCGCGGACCACGTCCTCGACGGAGCCCGGCGCGTCCGGCAGCCACTCGGCCCCGGCGAACTTCCGCCCCGTGTACACGGGGTCGCCCACGAGGAACTTGGACTGCCACGCCGAGAACGCCCGCAGGCGCGGGTCGCGCACGACCGCGAAGACGAACCAGCCGTTGGCGGGGGAGATCTCCGCCCGCTCGGCCGGCTCGAGCTGCTTGAGCGACCGCACGCCGCGCCAGAGCCGACGGTGGTGGATCATCATGCGCGGCGTCGCCTCGCAGCTCAGCACGCTGGTGAACTGCTCGGGATCCTGTCCGCTGAGCTCCGCGACGAGCCACTTCAGGCTCGTGCACGCGTTCTTCGCCAGGTGCGTGAACAGGACCTTGTGCTCCGGCAGCACCCAGGTGTTGGGCGCGGTCGCGTGCTCCGCCGTCAGCGGAGCGGTCGCGGTCACGGCCATGTCGATCACCTCGTCCTCAGGCGGTGTGCGGAAGGGTCCCGACCATCCCCGCCGCCACGGTCTTGTTCGTGGCCTCGTCGACCAGGATGAACGCGCCCGTGCGCCGGTTCTGGCGATAGGGGTCGACGAACAGGGGCTGCGTGACGCGCAGCTGGATGCGGCCGATCTCGTTGAGGCGGATCTCGGTCGCGTCCTCGTCGCGGTGCAGCGTGTTGACGTCGACGCGGTACTTGACGTCCTTCACCACGGCGCGCGCCCACCGGGTGGTGTGCTTGATCGCGTACTTCTTGCCCTGCACCAGCGGCGCCGACTCGTCCATCCAGCAGATCTGGGCGTCGATGTCCTGGAGCGCCGCGGGCGAGTTGTTCGGGCGGCAGATCATGTCGCCCCGCGAGATGTCGATCTCGTCCGCCAGCCGCACCGTCACGGACATCGGCGGGAACGCCTCGTCGACCGGGCCGTCGGCGGTGTCGATCCCCTCGATCGTGGTCTCGAGCCCGGACGGCAGCACCCGGACCTTGTCGCCCTTCTTCAGCACCCCGCCGGCCACGGTGCCCGCGTACCCGCGGTAGTCGCGTGCGTCGTGCGACTGCGGCCGGATGACGTACTGCACCGGGAACCGCACGTCCTGCAGGTTGCGGTCGCTCGCCACGTGCAGGGACTCCAGGTGGCTGAGCAGCGGGCGCCCGTCGAACCAGGGCATGTTCTCGCTGCGGTTCACCACGTTGTCGCCGTCGAGCGCCGAGATCGGGATGAACGTGAGGTCCGGCACGCGCAGACGCGAGGCGAAGTCCGTGAAGTCGCGGCGGATGCTCTCGAAGGCCTCCTCGGCGTAGTCCACGAGGTCCATCTTGTTCACGCAGACCACGATGTGCGGCACGCCCAGGAGCGTCGCGAGGAACGTGTGCCTCCGGCTCTGCTCGATGACGCCCTTGCGCGCGTCCACGAGGATGAGCGCGACGTCCGCCGTCGACGCCCCGGTGACCATGTTCCGCGTGTACTGGATGTGGCCGGGGGTGTCCGCGATGATGAACTTGCGCCGGGGCGTGGCGAAGTAGCGGTACGCGACGTCGATCGTGATGCCCTGCTCCCGCTCGGCCCGCAGGCCGTCGGTGAGCAGCGCCAGGTCGGTGTAGTCGTTGCCGCGGTCCTTGCTGACCTGCTCCACCGACTCGAGCTGGTCCTCGAAGATCGTCTTGGAGTCGAACAGCAGGCGGCCGATGAGGGTGCTCTTGCCGTCGTCGACGGAGCCCGCGGTCGCGAAGCGCAGCAGGTCGGCCGAGGTGTCGATCGCCGGGGAGGCGGTCTCGGTAAAGGTCTCGGTGCTCATGGCTTAGAAATAGCCCTCTCGCTTGCGGTCCTCCATCGCGGCCTCGCTCACCTTGTCGTCGCCACGGGTGGCGCCACGCTCGGTGAGGCGCACGGCGGCGACCTCCTCGACGATCTCGGCACGGGTCGCCGCCGTCGACGCGACGGCGGCGGTGAGGTTCGCGTCCCCCACCGTGCGGTAGCGGACGGACCGCAACTCGGCGGTCTCGCCGTCCTTGAGCGGCGTGAACTCGTTGACCGCGAACAGCATGCCGCCCCGGTCCACGACCTCGCGCTCGGCCGCGAAGTACAGGTCGGGGAGATCGATGCCCTCGGCCTCGATGTAGGCCCAGATGTCCAGCTCGGTCCAGTTGGACAGCGGGAACACGCGGATCGACTCGCCCTGGTGGACGCGCCCGTTGTAGAGGTCCCAGACCTCGGGGCGCTGGTTCTTGGGGTCCCACTGGCCGAAGTCGTCGCGGAAGGAGAACACGCGCTCCTTGGCGCGCGCCTTCTCCTCGTCCCGGCGTCCGCCGCCGAAGAGCGCGTCGAAGCCGTTCTTCTCGGCGGCCTCCAGCAGCACGGGGGTCTGGATGCGGTTGCGGGAGCCGTTCGGCTCCTCCTGCACCAGCCCGCGCTCGATGGCCTCCGGCACGGAGGCGACGACGAGCTGGACGCCGAGCCGCTCGACCCAGCGGTCGCGCGTCTCCAGCACCGACGGGAAGTTCAGGCCCGTGTCCACGTGCATGATCGGGAACGGGATCCGCGCCGGCGCGAAGGCCTTGGCGGCCAGGTGGAGCATGACGATCGAGTCCTTGCCGCCCGAGAACAGCAGACAGGGGCGCTGCATCTCCGCGACCACCTCGCGGAAAATGTGGATGCTCTCCGCTTCGAGGCTGCGGAGCTGGCTCAGGACGTGAGACGTCACGGCTGGGCACCTTCCTTGATGTCGACCCCGACCTCCGTCAGCGCCGCACGCAGGTGCGCCGCCACGGCCGGGTGGCTGACGAAGAGATCGGGGAGCCAGGGGTCCTGGCGGTTGTACTCGAGCGGGGTGCCGTCCAGGCGGGTGCACTCGAGGCCCGCGGCGAGGGCGACCGCGACCGGTGCCGCCGAGTCCCACTCGTACTGGCCGCCGGCGTGCACGTACGCGTCCGCGGTGCCGTCCACGACGGACACGACCTTCACGCCTGCCGACCCCATGGGCACGAGCTCGACGTCGGCACGGGCGGCGAGGTCCTGCACGAACTGCGGCGGGCGGCTGCGGCTCGCGGCGAGGCGCAGCGGGCGGCGGCCGGCCAGGACAGCGTCCGTGTCCGTGGCCGTGTCGCCGGCCCGCCGCGGCCCGGCGTCGGTCGTGACGGTGCTGAGGACGGCGTCGCGGGCGGGCAGCCCGACCGCCCCGGCGGCCAGCCGGTCGGAGCGGGCGACGCCGCGGTCCCAGAGGGCGACGTGCACCGCGAAGTCGTCCCGCCAGCGGGCGCCGTCGCCGGCGCGCTCGGCGAACTCGCGGGTGCCGTCGAGCGGATCGATGATCCACACGCGGTCCGCCGTCAGGCGAGCGGCGGAGTCGGCGGCCTCCTCGGAGAGGACGGCGTCGGCCGGGCGTGCGTGCGCGAGCGCGGCGGCGAGCCACGACTGGCTGGCCGCGTCGCCCGCGTCCTTGAGCTCGCCCGCCACGAACGCTCCGCCGGCGGCGTCGACCTCTGCCCGCAGGCCGCGGAGCACCTCACCGGCCCCCTGCGCGAGCGCGACGGCGAGCTCGCCGTCGGGCAGGCCCGGGTCCGGGAAGGACGGGGCGGACGCGGACATGGGACTCCTCGGCTTGAGGCTCTGGACGGGGGCCCGGGCGGGCCGCGGCCGACGCTACCATTCCGAATTGGACGATTCCCCGAGAGTTCACATTGTTGAATTCTGTTTTTCCGATAGGAATGGTGCACTTTTGAGCCTCGACCTCCCGCTGATCGTCGGCGGACTCGTCGTGGGCTTCGTCGTGGGCCTCACGGGCATGGGGGGCGGCGCCCTGATGACGCCGATGCTCATCTTCGTCTTTCGCGTCGACCCGCTCACCGCCGTCTCCTCCGACGTCGTGGCCAGCCTGTTCATGAAGCCCGCCGGCGCCGTCGTGCACCTGCGCCGGCGCACCGTGAACCTGCAGCTCGTGCTGTGGCTGTGCATCGGTTCGGTGCCCGCCGCGTTCTCCGGTGCCCTGCTCATCCGCTACCTGCCGTTCGGCGACGGGTTCGACGAGGTGCTCAAGCAGATCCTCGGGGTCGCGCTGCTCATCGCCTCGGCGGGGCTGGTCGTGCGGGCGGTGCTCGGCATGCTCCAGCGCCGCACCGCGCTCGGCGAAGGACCCGCCGCGCCCAGCAGCCCGGACGTCGTCGTGCGCAAGGTGCCCACGCTGATCCTCGGCGCCGTCGCCGGGCTCATGGTCGGCCTCACGTCCGTGGGCGCCGGCTCGATCATCATCGTGGTGCTGCTCCTGCTCTACCCGGCCCTCAAGGCCTCCCAGCTGGTGGGTACCGACCTGGTGCAGGCCGTCCCGCTGGTCGCGGCCGCGTCGCTGGGCCACATCCTCTACGGGGACTTCGAGCTCGGACTGACGACGTCGCTGCTGGTCGGCGCCGTCCCGGGCGCCTGGTTCGGCGCCCACGTGTCCAGCCGCGCCCCGGGCGGCATCATCCGCCGTGCCCTCGCGATCCTCCTGCTGGCCTCCGGCCTCAAGCTGCTGGGCGCCTCGCTCGGCGTCGTCGTCGCGGCCGCGGTCGGCGCCCTCGTCGTCGGCAACGTGCTGTGGATCGTGGTCCGGGAGCGCATCAAGCGGCTCCCGCCCAGGCCGACGCCGCCCGGCACCGTCCCGAACCCCGAGAAGAAGGACACGACGACGCGATCATGACCGAGCCCACGCCCGTGCCCTCCGACCTGCCCTCCGACCTGCCCGCCGACCTGCCTTCCGTGGCCCGCGTCCTGTCCCCCGACGAGCTGGACCTCCTCGAGCTCGCCCTCGCCGGCGGCCCCTGGGTCCCGCCCGCCGGGCTGCCCGCCGGCCCGGCGACGCTCACGGACGCCGAGAACACGCCGCTCGCCGTCGTCGGCGTCCCCGGCGACGAGGCCCCGCGCGCCGTGCGCCCGTTCGCCCGGGCCGCCGGGCCGCACTGGGACCCCGCCCTGCGTCGCACGGCCCGCGCGGTGCGTGACGACGTGCCCGACGGCGTCGCACCCGTCGCCCTGGTCGTGTCCGAGCCGCCCACGCGCTCGGAGGTGGACGCCCTGCCCGCGCTCGTCGGCGACGCCGGGGCCGTGCTGCTGCTCGTCCCCGCCGCGCGCCGGTCCCCCGCCGCCGGGCAGGTGGGAGCCCCCGGGCTGGTGCGCGTCGCGCGGGACCTCGCCGACCGGCTCGCCGACGGCTCGCGCCACGCGAGCGTCGTCGTCGTGCCCTGGCCCGCCGACGCCCCGGACGCGCTGCGCTGGACGGACGTCGGCACGCGCTACGGCGCCGTGCGGACGGAGGTGCTCGTCGCGCACCGCTCCCCCGCCGCGGGCGACGCCGTCGCGGGGCTCGGCACGCTCTGGTCCGACGCGGTCGCCGGGCTCTACCCGGAGGTACCGGCGGCCGAGGTGGTGCGCGCCGCCGGCACGGCCCGGTCGCGGGGTGCGGTGGTCTTCTTCACGGGCCTGTCCGGGTCCGGGAAGTCGACCGTGGCCCGCGCGCTGGCCGCCGAACTGGACGACGAGGGCCTGCACACCACCCTGCTCGACGGCGACGAGGTGCGCCACCACCTGTCCAAGGGCCTCGGCTTCGACAAGGCCTCCCGCGAGCTCAACGTGGAGCGCATCGGCTACGTCGCGTCGCTCGTCTCCTCGCACGGGGGTGTCGCCGTGGCGGCGCCCATCGCGCCGTTCGCGTCGGGCCGCGCCCGGGTGCGCGAGCTCGCCGAGGCCGCCGGCACCTTCCTGCTGGTGCACGTCAGCACGCCGCTGGAGGTGTGCGAGGCCCGCGACCGCAAGGGCCTCTACGCCAGGGCCCGGCGCGGCGAGATCCCCGACTTCACCGGGATCTCCTCGCCGTACGAGGCACCGACCGACGCCGACCTGGTCATCGACACCGCACGGGTGAGCGTCGAGGACGCCGTGGCGCGGGTCCGCGCGGCGCTGGACGCGGCGGGCGGCGACCGGTCCGGCCTGCCCCGCTGACCGCGGAAGCCCGCCGCCGGGGCCTCAGCCGCGCAGCGCCGCGAGGATCCGGTCGCGCGCCTTGCCGTCCCGGTAGGCGAACGCGCGGTCGATGCGCTCCGCGTACAGGTCGGGCAGGGCCCCGAGGACGTCGGCGACGGCCCGCTGGGCCTCCTCGGGGCTCGTGACGACCGGACCGAACCCGGACGTCTCGAACCCCGCCGCCCGGGAGCGGGCGCTGTCGGGGGCGCCGAGCACGGCCTCCCGGTCGACCTGGAGATAGACCGTCGGCCGCCCGAGGTAGGCGAGGTCGAGCGCACGGGCGGAGGAGTAGTCGGTGACGAGGACCGCCGCCGAGGCCAGGGCCGCCAGCAGGTCGTCCTGAGGGACGACCTCCACCCCGGGCGGGGGTGAGAAGACCTCGGGGCCGACCCCCGACGGGAGGACCAGCCGGACGCGGCGCCCCTCCCGGGTGGCGAGAGCGGCGAGCTCGGCGGACTCGAGGAGCTGGCGCCAGGCGGCGACGAACGGCAGGGCGCGGAACTCGTCGACCGCCCGCCCGGCCGAGGCCGGGTCCGACGGCCGCAACGTGTCCGCCCGCCAGCCGGGCAGGACGACGATGTGCTCGGCCGGCGCCCGCAGCTCCTCGAGCCGGTCGTGCGAGGGCAGCCCCGTCAGCGCGACCTCGCTCGGGAGGTAGGCCTGGTTCCCGTAGGGGCCGCCTGCTCGGACGAGCTCGATCGCCGACGAGACGGTGATGAGGTCTGCCTGCGACGCCCAGGAGTCCCGGTGGAGCAGCCTGCCGACCCCGCCGGCGGGCAGCAGCGCCACGCGCCACTCGCGCGGGATCCCCTGCCCCGGCAGCGGGGTGTGGGCGCGCCGTGACATGCGGGACGTGACCAGGAGGTCCGCCCGGCGCAGGAGAGCCGCGTGCTCGGGCGAGCCGGCGGTCACGCACCCGACGTCCGCCCGGCGCAGCCGCGACTCGGCCTCCGACCCCGCCTCGGTCACGAACCGCACCTCGACGTCGGACACCTGCTCCCGCACGTACTCGTAGAGCAGCTCGCTCTGCGACGGCGAGGCGTCGGCGTCGTCGCCCGTGACGAACACCCAGGTCTCGCCGCGCGTGGCCGCCGGCCCGGCAGGCACGCCGGCCTGCGGCGGCACCGCGGTCCGCGCGGATCCCGTCACGGCCCGTGCGAGGCGCCGCCACCGCGCGGCGGCGGGCCTGGGGGCCGAGCCCGGCGCGGGGGTCGGGGCCGGCGACGCGGCCGTGGTCGTGGCCGGACCGGCCTTCGGCGCCGCGGGCTTGACGTCGATGGGCGGCCGCCTCCCGGCACGCTCGTCGACGGCGCCGGCCTTCAGGATCGTGCCGTCGAGATCGAGCGTGAAGCGCGGGTCGGTCGAGGCCAGGCCGACCTCGTCCCCCCGCTCCATCCGCACGAGCAGCACCAGCTGGTACAGCCAGGTCTTCCCGAGGAACTCGATCCCGCGGCTCCTGGTCTCGAGGACCTCGGCGTCGCCGACGACGACCTGGAGCTCCGGAAAGTCGCTGGCGCTGCCGTAGACGGCCGCGCGCCACGCGCCCCTCTCGGGGTGCCAGCGCAGCCGCTCCACGGGCGAGGACGTGACCTCCTCGACGGCGGCGAGCCACGCGAACCGCATCTCCAGCGGCACGGCGAAGACGTCGAAGCCCTGGATGTTGGCCGCGCCGATCTGCCGCAGGTTCTCTGTCAGACGCTCACGGATGAGGGCCAGCTGCTCCTCGGAGGCGAGGTCGACGGGGGTGTTCACGCGTCGGTTCCGCCGGAACAGCATGAACACGAAGTACAGCAGCAGGTTCGCCAGCCACGGCGGGCACTCGTCGCCGGCACGGTCGAGCATGCCGCGGTGCGAGATCCCGAACAGCGACGCGTAGCGGGACATGTTGCCGCTGTGCTTGGACACGATCGAGGACGCGTCGGCACGGCGGAGGTAGAAGTACTCCGCCCCCGGGACCAGCACGTACCGCGCGCCGTTGCACAGCAGGAAGTGCCCGATCATGTCGGTGTCGGAGGACTGCAGGATCTGCTCGTCGAAACGGAGGCCGTGGCGAACGATCACGTCGTGGCGGAAGAACGCGACCCCACCGAGCGTGTGGATCTTGCGCGGCTCCCGGTGCAGGTCGACGACCGAGCTGGGGGCGCCGACGTACCGGGCGTCCAGCGTGTGCCCGATCGTGGAACCGTCGGGCGAGGTGAGGATCGCCCGACCCACGTACATCGTCTCGTCCGGGAACCGCTCCCGTGCCTGCTCGATCTCGAGCAGGTACCGGGGGTCCAGCCGGTCGTCGGGGTCCGGGTGCGAGACCCAGGTGCCGCGGGCCCAGGCGAGGCCCGTGTTCCGCGCCGAGGCCACGCCCCCGTTCTCCTTCGTGACGACCCGGACCGCGTAGTCGGTGGTGGGCATCCACGCCCGCACCACCTCCTCCGAGTCCTCGGGGCAGCCGTCGATGACGAAGATCAGCTCGTAGCCCGCGTGCGCCGCGACCTGCTCGTCGAGCGACCGGAGGAACGCGGGAAGGTACGGGCCGACGCGGTAGCAGGCGATGACGAGGCTCGTGTGGGGTGCCAGGCCGTCCCACTCGCCCTCGGGGCGATTGATGTCCGTCCTGTCGATGTCTGTCCTGTCGATGTCAGTCATCGCGGCCCTTCCGCTCCTTCAGGCCTTCGATCTCCAGCCCGACCTCGTAGATCCGCCTCGAGTTCTCGTGGTCGAAGTAGGAGAAGAACGTCTCGACCCGCTGCTCGAACTCCGGCTCCGGCGCGCAGCCCCGCTCCAGGTAGCGCTCCAGCAGGTCGAGCAGGTCCGACTCCTCCTTCGCGACCTCGCCGAACGCGTCGGTCGCGTAGTCGAACGACGCGGCGGGGTAGTGGGGCGGGATCGAGTCGGGCTGGTAGTACAGCACCGGCTTGTGCATCTGCGCGAAGTCGAACTGGACCCCGGAGTAGTCGGTGATCATGAGGTCCGACCCGGTGAGGAGCTGCTCGTAGCTGACGTCCTCCGTGGCGGCACGCACCTCGACGAGCTCGCTCTGCGAGACGAAGTCCGTCAGCTGCGTCCCGGTGTTGGGGTGGAGGAGGAACAGGAAGCGGTAGCCGTGCTTCTCCAGGGCCGCGTGCAGCCTCGGGCTGTTGATGAGCGAGTGGAAGACCTGGAAGTAGTCGGTCTTCCGGAAGGCGCGGTGGCTGAGGGTCTGCTCGACGCCCCGTTGCGGGCTGTGCAGGTACGTCCGCCAGGTCGGCGCGAGGAGGATCGTCCGCTCCGCCCGGGAACGGAGCCCGTCGTAGCGCGCGAACCCCGTGACCTCGACCTGGTCGGCCTCGTAGCCGTAGTTCGGCTGGAGCAGGTTCCGACGCTCGAGCTCGGAGACCACCAGGACCCGCTCGAAGTTCGAGTACCCGATGTTCAGCAGGTTGTCGAGCTTGTCCACGACGAGCCCGTGGTTGATGTAGACGACGCGCGCGTCGAACAGGTCGCGGAAGTACGTCTGGTCGAGCTGGAACCCGAAGGTGTTGCTCGTCCCGATGCGCGTGGCGAAGACGATCGACGCGTGGAGGTAGTGCAGCCGCTGCCGGTCCGTCCCGAAGGCGAGGTACTCCACGCCGTCGGCGTCGAGCTGCGCCGCGAGGGCCGTGCCCGGCTGGGCCACGTAGTGCGTCTCGGCCCCGTCGCGCTGTGCCTGCGCGTAGCGGTACGCGTACTCGCCGTTGTCGCCGCCCTTGACGATGCGGTCCGCGTACATCCAGATCCTGCGGCCGCGGTAGGCGGGCAGGGTCGAGAAGTACTCGCCGCGGAGCCGTGCGGCCTCGATCCGCACCGGGTCGCCGGACTCCCGCAGCGACCGCTGCAGGTTCTGCTCGGCCGCGTCCCGGGCCGACTCCGAGTAGGGCGCGATGTCGATCCCGCGGCGACCCACCGTCAGGATCCCGAGTCCGGGCACGGCCCAGTACGCCGCGGGCTCGCCGCTGAGCTTGGCGGTCGCCCGCGTGAAGCGGAGGCGCAGCGGGGTGTACCACGCGTCCGACGACGCGTACCGGAACTCCAGCCGCTCCGTGGCCTCGGCGAACGGGACCGACGCCGTGAAGGTGAAGGCGCGGTGGAGCGCGACCCCGTGCAGCGAGGTGTCGGCGTAGCGCTGCCGGTCGGCGAGCGGGATCGAGCGCCCGCCCACGTGCACCTCGAGCCGGTGCCCCGGGTGGTTGAAGGCCAGCGGGATCCGGCCCCTGACCGTCAGGACGCCGTCGCGGGCGGCCATCGAGTCGATCGAGACGGTCACGTCGTCCGGACGCTCCAGCTCCAGCCCTCGGAACTCCGCGAACGGGCCCTGTGCGTCGTGGCCCAGGGCCGGCTCGAAGGCCGCCCCGTGCTTGAGCCGCAGCAGGTGCATGCGCACGATCGGGGACGGGATCCGGGTGGGGCGTCGGGGGGACCAGATCAGCTCGTCGGCCGTGTGCCGCAGCGCACGCGAGAGGACGCGCTCGTAGGCGGCGAGGTCCTCCTCGGCGAAGATGCGCTTCGGCGTGCCGCCGGTGTTGTGCCGGACCCGCCCGGCGAGCAGGTGCACGAACAGGCGCTGGAGGTAGGTGTGGCTCGCGCCGAGAGCGTCCGTCGCCTCGAGGAGGTCCGCCCAGTCCCGCGCGAAGTCGAGGTACCAGTCCCGGGTCAGCACCTCGGCGGACTGCTCGGCGCCGTCGTCGAGCACGCCGTGGGAGCGCACCTCGCCGAGCACGCCGAACCCGCCGCTGATCGACAGCGCGGCGGCGAAGGCGAGGCCGCGCGTGCGCGCGGCCGGGTGCTTCCGGACGGCGGCCCAGAGGATGTCCGCGCGGACGAGCACCGGGCTGGAGCCCACCCACAGCGGGGCGTGCTCGGTGAGGGGCACCCGTCCGCCGAGGTCGACCTTCGCGTGGAGCGTGTGGCCCGCGGTCGCGTCGGTGAAGACGTGCAGGTCCTCGGCCGCGTCGGCGTCCAGGCGGTCGAACGAGTCCGCCTCGAACTCCACCCCGGCGTCGACGAGGCACAGCCTGTCGCCCGGAGCCAGGCCGGCGAAGACCCCTGCCTCCACGAGCGCGCCGAAGGAGCGGTCCTGCACCGTGCGGAGATCCGCGTCCCGCTCGACCTGCGCGACGGAGAGCCGGGTCCGCAGGTGCGCCAGCGTCCCGTCCTCGCCGACGACGACGTAGCGGATCTTGGTCGTACGGCGCGGTCCCTGGTTCGTCGTGGGGCCGGCCGTCCCCGTCGTGGGGCCCTCGACGCGCGCGTCGGTCGCCCCCGCGCCCGGGAGACGCCGGGCGAGGTCGGGATCGGCGGCCAGGGCCGAGACCACCTCCCCCGCACCGAACTCGGAGTACCGCAGCACCGGGACCTGCTGCACCGTCTCGAGCCCGTCCGGCAGCAGCGGCACCACGTCGTGCTCGCGCGCGAGCCACAACCAGGACTCGGCGGCATAGAGCCGCTGACCCAGCATGTCGGGCACGAGGACGTCGATGCTGTCCAGGAACTCCGCGCGGTCGAGCTGGTCGCTCGGCACCACCGTGATCCCCGCGGCGTCGGCCCGCTCCGCGGTCAGCCGCCGTCCCTCGTCGTAGAACACGACCTGGGAGGCGCCGGAGCCGACGAACACGGACCGCAGGACGTCGAGGTTCCAGTCCGCGAGGTCGACGTGCCTGGGCAGGACCACGCCGATCCTCGGGTGGTCCCCAAGGGCGCTCCGCTCGGCCGCTCGTCCCTGGACGAGCGCGACGTCGACCCCCTTGCCCTGGAGGTACCGGAACAGCTCGGGCGACGAGACCATCCAGCTGACGCGCGCGCCGAAGACGGTCCGGACCTGCTCCTCGCACCAGGCGACCGGCGGGAGCAGGGACTCGTCCGCGCGTCGCACGGTCTCGTCGAGCACGACGTGCACCCGGTCGACGACGATCCCGACCTCGGGCTCGGCGGGGAGCGCGAGGAGGTACTCCGGGTTGTCGACGATCAGGGTGTCGACGTGGGTCGTGTCGCGCCAGCTCATCCACCGGAGCTCGCCCTGCTCGACCGCGTCGGTGATCCGGCGTCGCGACTGGACGGTGCGGAGGCTGCGGCTGGACCGGGGACGGAACCCGCTCAGCAGGCCGACGGGGCCGTCCGTCCCGGGCAGGAGGGCCCGGATCCTGCGCAGGCCGTCCCGCGAGCCTTCGAGGGCGGAGCTCCAGTCGGCCAGCACCGCGTGCGACAGGCGCTGCGGCGGCTGCTCTCCCCGGACCCCCGGCGGCGCCCAGCAGATCGACGGACGCGAGTCGTCGAGCTTCCAGTGCTCGGAGCCCGCGGCCTTGATGCGGCTGTGGGCGGCGCCGAACTGCTTGCTGTAGGCGAACCGCGCCCCCGCCATCCAGTTCGGCCGGAAGTCGGAGCGCGAGAGCGAGCCGACCTTGAGCTGGACCAGACAGAGCGGCTCGCGCACGTTCACCACGGAGGACTTCCCGAAGGCCCGCTTCAGGCGCTCGGAGAACTCGCTGTCCCCGGCCTTCCGCACGTCGTCGAACCGGCCGAGCCGGTCGAGCACGGCCTCCCGGCGGAACAGGAGCGACGACTCGTTGGCCCGCTCCGGCAGATAGCCGAGATAGGTGACGCCGCCCGTGCCCAGCACCCGCTGGCTCTTCGACGCGGACGCCATCTTGCGCGGGTCCGCGAGCAGCGGGAGGAGCTGCCGCTCGATGCGCTGCGTGTGGGAGACGTCGTCCGCGTCCTGGAAGGTCACGTACTCGCCCCGCGCCTCCCGGAGCCCCGAGTTCCGCGCCTGGTAGGTACCGCCGTTGTGCTCGCGCGCGACGACCCGCACCCGGGGGTCCGTCGCGGCGGCGGCGTCCAGGTGCTCCCGACCGCTCGTGGAGCAGTCGTCGACCACCAGGATCTCGAGGTTCGACCACGACTGGCGGACCAGCGAGTCGATCGTGTGGCGGAAGCCGCGGTCCGGGTTGTAGGTCGGCACGACGACCGACACCAGGGGCTGCTCGTCGCGCGGCACGCTGCACGGCGCGGCCTCGGGGGCCTCGATGCTCGCGAAGACCTCGCCGGCTCCGCCCAGGTCGTCGACGGCGAGCACGAACGGGGCGAGACCGCGGTCCGTGAACGGCTTGTTGAACTGGGCCCACCAGCGCTCGAGCCGGTCGCCGTCGACCGGGGCCGGACCGGCGCCCGTGCGGTCCGCCAGACCGGGCGGCCGCAGCAGGTCGGTACGGCCCGCCCACGCGATCCTCTCCTCGGCGGTGGGGAGCGAGGCCAGCTCCTCGAACAGCGCCTCGGCACGGGTGATCACCGCGACCTGGGTGGCGAGCCGCAGCGCCGCCGACGCGTCGGGCTCCCACAGCTGCGAACGGTCGAGCGCCGTGAGCAGCACCTTCGTGACGGCCTGGAGGTGAGCCTCCTCGGGCTCGAGCACGCAGGCGAGCAGCGCCGCGCAGAGCACCCGGGGGACGTCCCAGCGCAGCATCTGCTCCCGGGAGACACCGGACTCGATGGCCTGGCGCAGCGCCTCCCAGCGATGGGTGGCACCCGTGCCGTCCAGCGCGAGGAGGTCCAGGTAGGCGGCGGAGCGCATCCGGCTGCCGACGGCGAGCGCACGCCAGGGCGACTGCCGGTTCCGCACGAGGAACTCCTCGGGCGTGAGCTCCTGGAACGCCGGTGCGGGAACGTCGGGGTGCGCGTGCGCGAACGACTGAGGCGCTGCGGGGAGGGACATGTCGGTGCCGCGTCCTAGAGGTCGGCCGAGCCGGACGCCCGGAGGCCGGACGAGTCCCGCTCAGACTGCGTGAGCTCGAACGCGATCCGTGCCGCCAGCCGCTCGGGGAGGTGCTGCTCGATCCGCTCGAGACGCTCGTTCACCAGGGCGAGCTCGCGCTCCGTCGCCCGGGCCGTCGAGCGCGACGCCTCGGACTCCTTCCGTGCGCCGTTCTGCCCGAGCCGGTAGACGGCCGAGAGCACCTTGCGCAGGAACAGCAGGACGATCGCCGTGCAGACCCCGATCGTGACCAGCACGGCGACGAGGCCCACCCGTACCGGGGCGAGCAGGCACACGAGCACGGCGACGACCATGCACACCGCCATCAGAGCGACAGCGGCGATCTGGCGAGGCGAAAAAGACATAGTGGAAGACACCTAGCATGCGGTGGACGGTTGACGGACGCTGGCGCGCCATCCCTGTCGAACGGCTCTGACCCTGATCGGCCGACACCGACCGCGGCAGGGGCCGCTCGCGGGCCCATGGTAACCGGTGGGTCCGCCGGCCTCAGCGACCGGGCGGCCTGCCCGAGATCACGGCCCGGCCTGCTTCTTGGCACGTTGCTTGGTGCGGGCGCGCGGACCGACCCCGCCGGCGCGTGCGGACGAACGGGCCAGGCGGTGCGCGCGGACGAACTTGCGGTACTCGGCGAGCACGTCCTCCGTGCCGCCGTCCATGACGAGCTCCCCCTGGTGCACCCAGAGGACGCGGGTACACATCGCCTCGATCGTGCTGATCGAGTGGCTGACGAGGAAGATCGTGCCGGCGTTCTTGCGCACCTCGTCGATGCGGGCCTTGGAGCGGGCCTTGAACGCCGCGTCACCGGTGGCCAGCGCCTCGTCGATCATGAGGATGTCCGGGGTCGCGGCCGAGGAGATCGCGAACCGCAGCCGGGCGCCCATGCCGGAGGAGTACGTCTTCATGGGCATGTAGACGAAGTCGCCGATGTCCGCGAACTCCACGACCTCGTCGAAGCGCTCCTCGACCTGCTTGGGGGTGAGGCCGAGAGCCAGGCCGCCGATCCAGATGTTCCGCTCGCCCGTGAGCTGCGGCATCAGCGCGGCGTTGACGCCGAGCAGCGCCGGCTCCCCCGCCACGTACACGCCGCCGGACCGCGGCGGGATGAGGCCGGTGATGGCGCGCAGCAACGTGCTCTTGCCGGAGCCGTTGATGCCGACGATGCCGATGGACTCCCCGTGCCGGGCGACGAAGGAGATGCCGCGCACGGCGTGCACCTCGCTCACCGCGCCCACGTGCTGCGACGTCGAGCTCACCAGGCGGCGCAGGAGGGAACGCTTCGGCGCCTTGGCCTCGCGCACGTTGTCGGCGCCCTTGGCGGCGACCTGCTTCGCCTTGCCGCCGAAGACGCGGTAGACGATGTGCAGGTCGTCGACGACGAGCACCGGGTCGCCGACGGTCGCGACGGGCTTCGGGCCCTCGAGATCCTCGGGCTCGAAGTCCTCGTCGAGGTCGACGTCGAGATGAAGGTCGGACTCAGTCACGGCCGTACCGCTCCTCTCCGCGCCAGAAAACGATGAACCCGACCACGAAGGTCACGATCGCCCAGCCGGCCGCCCACAACCACATCCACGGGTCCTGCGGCATGGACGGCTCCTGCGTGAGGATCGAGCGGGCCACGTAGAGGAACACGCCGATCGGCTGGTACTCGAGGATCGGTCCGACGATGGCCGCCGCCTGGGCGGGCAGGTCCTTGACGTAGTGCATCACCGGGAAGATCACGCCGGAGGCGTACATCACGAGGCGCAGCACGAAGCCGATGATGTTGTCCAGGTCGGGAGTGATCGCCACGGCGCGGGCCACGATGAAGGCGATGCCCGTGTTGAAGATCCACATCAGCGCCACGATGGCCGGCAGCAGGAGCCAGCTCCACGTGACGTGCACCGTCGGGTACGCCGGGAGCAGCCCGCTGAGCAGCACGATCGCGCACATGACCACCAGGGCCGGCACGAGGGTGGTGAGCAGCGAGACCACCTGGGCGATGGGCAGCACGGCGCGCGGGAAGTGCAGCGACCGGATGAGGTTGGTCTTCTGCGCGATCGACCGCGACCCGGCGTGCACCGACTGCTCGAAGAACCGGTACAGGAACGTCCCGATGGTGATGAACGCGATGGTGTTCTCCACACCGCGGTTCGCCCCGAGCAGGATGCCGAAGATCAGCACGTAGACGGTCGCGTTGAGGATCGGGTTGAGGACGGCCCACAGCTGGCCCAGATAGTTGTTCTGGTTCTTGGAGTAGGCCGTCGCGGTGCCGAGGACGCGGATGAACGCCCAGCGGGAGGCGACGTCGCGGATGTACTTGCCGAGCGGCGGGCGCACGCCCATCTGCTGCAGCCCGAACTGCTCCGCGATCGCCCGTCGCTCCTGCGACGTCGTGGCCGGCACGAGCGGCTCCGGCGGGCGGAGCGGGTCACGACCGGGCTCCGGCTTCCCGCGGTCACCCGAGGTGGCGTCCGTGGTGGTGTCGGTGGTCACGTAACTTGCATACCCGTCTTTCGAGGTACGGCCAGCGGCTGCCGGGCCCTGTCGATAGTACAGCGGCGAGGTGTGCGCTCCTCTCGCCGACGCCCCCTGGGGAAGGCCCCAGGACGCCGTGGAATACTCGTCGCGCCACGGGACCCCGCCACCAGGAAGGCACGGATGTCGCACGTCACCCCACCGCAGCAGCCCACGATCACGGACCGCGTGCGCAAGCTTGCCGCACAGATCTTGCTGAGCGCGGGTTCGCGCGTCAAGCGGGTCGTGACCAGCACGATCGCCGGTGAGGAGCCCGAGCACTCCCCCGAGCTGGACGGCCTGCCCCGGTTCCCCGTGGTGGCGTACTTCGCGGACACCCCGAACCAGGCCTACCAGCTGCAGCAGTGGCTGCCCGTGCTCGAACGCGTCGCCGCGGAGCACCCCGTGGCGATCGTCACCCGCCACTGGGAGCTCACCGAGCAGCTCCGCGAGACCACCGACCTGCCCGTCCTCTTCGTCCGGCGCCTGGACGGTCTGCGCCGGCTCTACGAGCAGATCGACGTGAAGACGGTCGTCTACGTCAACAACGGCTGGCGCAACTTCCAGTCGCTCATCTACCAGCGGGCCCTGCACGTGCACGTCAACCACGGCGAGTCCGACAAGGTCTCGATGGTCTCCAACCAGGCCAAGGCCTACGACCACGTGGTCGTCGCCGGCCAGGCCGCGGTCGAGCGCCACCGGCGCGCCCTCATCAACTTCGACCTCGACAAGCTGGTCGTGTGCGGTCGCCCGCAGCTCGACCTCGACGTGGCCTCGGCGCTCGCGCCGGCCGAGGGCCGCCGGACCGTGCTCTACGCCCCCACCTGGTCCGGCGAGGACGAGGCCAACAACTACACGTCCCTCGACCTGTACGGCACCGCCGTCGTGCGCGCGCTCCTGGACCGCCCGGACGTCCGGCTCGTCTACAAGCCGCACCCCCGCGTGCTCACCGCGGAGGACCCGGCGGTCGCCGCGGCCCACGCCGAGATCGTGCGGCTCGTCACCGCCGCGCGGGAGGCGGGCGCGCCGCACGAGCTGCCGCTGGAGGCCGACATCCTCGGCCTGTTCGAGGACACCGACCTGCTCGTCACCGACATCTCGTCGGTCGGCCTCGACTTCCTCTACCTGCGTCCGGGCGTCCCGATCGTCCTCACCGACCGCCGCACCGACCGGGCCCGGATCGTCGCCGAGGCCCCCGTCGCGAGCGCCGTCGACATCGTGGACGGCGACACGGTGGGCGACGTCGGCACGCTCCTGGCCGCCAACCTCGCCCAGGATCCCCACCACGACGCCCGCGAGCGCGTGCGCGACCACTACTTCGGGTTCGCGCGCGGCGACAGCAGCCGCCGGTTCCTGGAGTTCGTCGCGGACTGCGTCGCACGCCGCGACGCCATGGTCGACCAGGCCGGCTGAGCCTGTCGGCACCCCCGACGGGGGGACGACGGAGGGGCGACGACCTGCTGGTCGTCGCCCCTGCACGGAGCCGGGCCCGTCGAGCCAGGCCCGTCGAGCCAGGTGCTCAGAGCTCCTGGTTCGCCCGCTCCAGGTCCTCGGCGAAGTCCACCTCGACCGCGTACAGGTCGGAGATGTCCACCGGCAGCACCTTCACGCCGTCGTGCGCGATGGCGAGCTCGAGGCCGCCCTCGAAGTACTCCTGGTCGTCCACCTCGTCGAGGCGCTGCAGCAGCTTCGCCTTGTCCTGGGCGGCGACGTAGTTGATCCCCACGGCCTCGCCGAGCGCACCGTCGCCGACCTTCTTCGACAGCTCGTTGATGTAGCCGTCGTCGTCGACCGTGTACTTGACCTCCTCGTCACCGACGGAGGACGTGTTGACGCACACGAACGACCGGCCCTCGTCGATGAGGGGCTGCACGCGGCGCAGCACGTCCGGGTGGAAGACGACGTCGCCGTTCAGCCAGAGCACGCCGCGGTCCCCGGTGACCCGCAGGGCGCGCAGGAGGCTCTTCGACGTGTTCGTCTGGTCGTACACCTCGTTGTACGTGAAGGCGACGTTCGGCGCGGCCTCGAGGATCATCTCGAGCTTGAAGCCGACGACGATCAGCACCTCGGCCTCGCGGCCGTAGACGGAGCGGAGGTTGCCGAGCTGCTGGGCGAGGATCGTGCGACCGTCCCGCAGCTCCGTCAGCGGCTTGGGGTGCGGCCGGCCCAGGCGGGTCCCCATGCCCGCCGCCAGGATCACTGTCTGGATGCTCATCGCGTTCCTCTCTCGTTACCTGTCGGTGCGGCGCTCGGCGCGCCGTGGGCCTCGACCCGGGCGACCTCGCGGTCGCGGATCTGCATGAGGCGCTCGCACGCGGCGACGAACCGCCGCGTGGAGGCGCCGGGAGTCGTGTCGCCGAGGTAGTGCTCGCGCAGCGCGTGGCGCCGGTCGCGCGTCGGGTCCTCGGTGAGCTCGCGGTCCACGGTGGCCAGCACGTCGCCGAGGGCGGCGACAGGCAGCGACGGCGCGAGCTCCAGCAGCGGGCTCGCCGCGATGATCACGTCGCCGACCGGCCGGGTCACGACGATCGGCTCGCCGGTGGCGAGCCAGTCCATCGCCACGCCGGACACGTCGCAGACCAGGAGGTCGGCCGCCGCGAACGCCGGGGCGACGTCCCCGTGGGTGTCGGTGCCGTGGGCGGGGCCCTCGGCGGGGGCGGGCGCGCCGGCCAGGTACGCCCTGATCGCCTTGTCGGCCTCGCCGTACGCCGCGACCCGGACCCCGGTGAGCGGGTGCGGGCGGTAGAGCACCCGGTACCGGCCCGACTCCACGAGGGCGCGCACGATCGCGAGCCCGTGCGTGGCCACCGTGCCGTACTCCGCGGACGGCTGGCCGCCCTCCCACGTGGGGGCGTACAGGACCGTGGGCAGGGGCCCGCGCGGAGTCCTCGCGCGCAGGCGCAGCTGGTCGTCGAGCTGCGGGCGGCCCACCGGCACGCACCGCTCGTGCGCGTCGTACAGGGTGCTGAACCGCGCCATGCGCTCGACCGCGGCCTGCCCGGCGACGAACGAGAAGTCGTACGCCTTGGTCTGGTTCGACACCGTGACGAGCTTGTCGCTGTCGCCGTGCATCAGCGACGCGTGCACGAGCTGCCCGAAGCGCAGGCAGGTGAAGTTCTGCGGGTTGTGGTTGACGTAGAGCGCGAGCTTCGTCGGCGAGCGGCCGAGGACGTCGTCGAGCGTCGTGTAGTGCGCCACGGTGCGCACGTCGAGCCCGCTGTCGCGGCGGATCGCGCGCGCCGTGCGGGAGTCCTGGGTCACGACGACCACGGGGTGCTCGGCGTGCAGCGCGCGGAACGTCTCGTACCACTGCTCGATCTGGTAGAGCGCGTCGGGCGTGTCGGCGAAGTACACGAGCACCTCGTACGGCCACGACGTGCCGAGGAGCTCCTGGTCCTCGCCCAGCCCGTCCGGCATGCCGCCGGGCAGCAGCCCCAGCCGCCGGATGGCCTTGCCCCCCAGGGACCGGATCCGTCGGCGCCACGTGGCGCCGCGGGGTGTGGCGGTCAAGGCCCCTCCTCAGGGTGTAGGTGTGCGGTCCGGTGTGGTCGGCGACCGGCGCGTCGCAGCATACCGGCCACCTTCCGCGCGGCCCGGGACAGCGCGGAGCGCCGGTACCGCGGCGGGCCGGCAGGCCGGCCTGCGGTCCGCGGAGACACCGGCCGACGACGGGCGACGTCCTCGAAGACCTCCGCCCAGCGTCCGACGACCGCGACGTCGGAGTACCGCTGCGCGGTCGCGACCGCGGCCTCGCGCATGCGGCGCACGACGTCGTCGTCGAGCGACACGAACCGCACGATCGCCGCGGCGAGCGCGTCGACGTCGCCGTCCGGGACGAGGAAGCCGTCGACGCCGTCGGTGATGATGTCGGCGGGGCCGTAGCGGACGTCGAACGCGATCGGCACGCAGCCGCGCGCCATCGCCTCGGCGAACACCAGCGGCAGCCCTTCCGCCCTGCTGGTGAGGAGCAGGAACGAGGCGTCGGCGAGGCGGTCCGCCGCGCCCGTGACGTACCCGTGCAGCGTCACGCCGGGAACCTTCGCCGCGCGGGGCTCGAGACGCTCCCGCTCCGGTCCCTCGCCGTAGACGTCGAGGGTGAGCGGCAGGCCGCTGCCGGCCTTCGCGCGGCGCAGCCCCGCGATGGCGTGGCCGACGCGCTTGCGGCGGCTGAGGCTGGCGAGCATCACCCCGCGGTAGCGGTCGGCGTGCGCGGGCAGCGCGCCGTCGGGCAGGTCGGTGCTGTTCGGCACCACGTACGTGTTGTCCCGTGCGCCCACCCGGTCGTGGACGTCGCGCCGCTGCCCCTCGGTGAGGAACACCACCGCGTCGTAGTCCCCCACGTGCTCGATCATCGGGGCACGCGTCCCGGCGAGCGGCCCGTGCGCGTCAGTGGCCGCAGCGGTCAGGTGCGCCCCGTGCACCAGGTGCAGCGTGTAGATCCCCTTGATCTCGAGGTTGGCGAAGAACTTGGTCAGCGCCTTCGAGTCGACGACGACGTACGTCGGACGCTCGGGCAGGACGGTGCCGACCCAGTGCCGGTACAGGGCCCACACGGTGGACCACCGGTGCCCCGGGCGCCCGTCGCCGGTGTAGAACCTGACCTCGCGACCGGTCGGGGTGCTCTCGTCCACCGCCGCGACGGAGCCGTCCGGCCGGAAGTGCAGGTGCCGCGTGGTCTCCCCGCTCCTCTCCAGCCGCGCCCGCTCCCCCGGCGCTCCGCGCGGGAGGTCGGGGCGCGCGGCGGCGCCGGCGCGCGCCCCGACCTCCTCGTCCGACATCGCGCGGACGTCGGCCCACAGGTTGTGGAGCGTCACGCCCGGCACGAGCTGGCCATGCTCCTCGAGGCGGGCACGAGCCGCGTCGAGGTCGAGCGCCGGGTCGAAGGTGAGCACCCGCACCGGCGCCCCGCCCTGCTCCACGAACGCCCGGGAGCGCCGGAGCAGGGCCGACGTCATCCCTCCGAAGTCCGCGGGGATCGACCAGGTCGCGGCGGCATGCCCGCCGTCGGGCAGGCGGGTCGTCGTCGGTCCGTGGCTGTGGGGCACCGGCCCATCGTAGGGTCTGAGGTTCGCTCGGTCCTTCTTCCGCGGCGCCCCTCCGGACACGGGGCCGCCCGCGGTGGACGGACGAGACGAGGCCGCTGTAATCCGAGTCGTCCGATGTAGTATCGGCCGGCCCGTCGTCCCGGAACCGGAAGATCTGATGCCCTCTCGCCCGCTGCACCCCGCCACCCTGCTGCGCGGCGCCCGCCGCGCTCTGCGCGCCGCGCTCGGACGGCCGGAACCCTCCGCCCGGGAAGTCTTCGCCCGGACGCACCCGGTGGTGCACGAGGTCCGCGGCCTCCTGCACGCCAAGGACCTCAAGGGCGCGCAGTCGCGCGTCGACGAGGCCCTGGCCGCGCCGTCCCCCGGCCCCGACGCGCTCGTCGCGGGCGGCCTGGTGGCGCACCGCCGCCACCTGCACGAGCGGGCGCTCGACCTCTTCGACCGCGCGGGCGACGCACTGGCCGTGGCGCCCGTGCCCTACGTCGAGTCGCTCTTCCGCGTCGACCCGCAGCGCGGGCTCGCCCTCGTGCGCACCTGGCTCGACGGCGCCGGCGCGGCCCCGGGCGCGCGGACCTGGCACGCGGCGCTGCGCTACGTCTTCGCGCACGGCGACGACGCCCTGCGGCACGCGGTGCACGACCGGTTCGTCGCGGCGTATCGCGGGAACGAGGAGCAGTGGCCCGGCGGCGCCGCCGAGGTCGCGTGGCTCGAGCGCTGGCGCGGGGCCGACCGGCACACCACCGCACCGGCTCCCGGCACCCGCGTGCCCTTCGCGGTGATGGACTACGTGCAGCCGGGCAAGGGGAAGTCGTCGCAGAACATCGGCGACCACGTGCAGACGCTGTCCTCCCTCGGGCACGTCGTGCGCCGCCAGAACCTGCGCTTCCACGGCCGGGACGACCTCGTCGGCCTCGCCCAGGACATGCAGGAGCGGGTGCGCCCGGAGCTGCGGCTCGACGGCGAGGCGACCGACGTCGAGCTCTACCGGGTGGACCGCGACGGGTCGTCGTTCCAGTCGTTCCCGGAGGGCACCTGGCTGCTCGAGTTCGGCTGGCACTCCCACGACCTGGCGGGCACCGGCGTCTGGGACTTCCCGATGCACGAGAACCTGCGGCCGATCTTCGTCTCCTTCCACTGCAACAAGCGCGGGCTGCTGACCCCCGAGGTGCTCGACTACCTCCGCGCCCACGGCCCGGTCGGCTGCCGCGACTGGACCACGGTCGACCTGCTGCTGTCGCTCGACGTGCCGGCCTTCTTCTCCGGCTGCCTCACGACCACCGTCAGCACCGTCTTCCCCGAGCTCGACCAGCGCCCGGCGCCCGCCACCGTGTACGTCGACGCCGTGCGCGAGCCCGTGCCGGACGGGCACGACAACATCAAGCAGAGCTACCGCGAGGTGAAGGACCGCACGTTCGTGGAGAACATGCGCGAGGCGGTGCGGCTGCTCGAGTGGTACCGCACGTCGTTCACGCACGTGGTGACGAAGCGGCTGCACTGCTACCTGCCCACGACGTCGTTGGGCCTGGACGTCGACTTCCAGCCCGCGAACTTCGCCGACGTGCGCTTCAGCGGTCTGCACCCGCTGGACCACGACGGCTTCGAGGCCATCCGCACCGGCATGATCGCGCGGCTCGAGCCCGTCCTCACGGCGGTCTTCGAGGGCCGCGACGCCGAGCACGTCTACGCCCTGTGGCGGGAGACCGTCGCACCCGAGGTCGAGGCGGCCCGGGCCCGGCACGCCGCGGCGACACCGCTGCCGGCGCTCCCCGCCGCTCCGGCGACGGTGGCCGCCCCCGCCGCGGTCACGGCCCCTGCCGTGGACGGCGCCGTCGACGTCGTCCTCCTGCCCCGGCGCCCCCAGCTCCCCCACGTCGCGGAGGCCGTGCGGGCGCTCGACTCGTCCGCGTCCGTGCCGCTGCGCGTCTGGCTCGTGGGGCCGGGCGTCGCCACGCTCAGCCTGCCGGAGCTCTCCGAGCGCACCTCCGTGCACCGGGTGCCCACCACGGCCCTGGACGTCGGCTCGCTCGGCCTGGACTCGTCGCAGCGGGCGCACCACGTGCTGCTGCCGCACCTGCTCCCCGGCGTGGACCGCGCGGTGGTGCTGCCCGTCGACGCCGTCGTGCTGGACGACGTCGCGGAGCTCGCGGCGGTCGACCTGGGCTCCACGGCCGTCGCGGCCCGGCACACGTCGCACGCCGACCCGAGCGGCTTCGGCCTGCTGTACCGGGCGGCCCGCCGCCTGGACGACGCACCGGCGACGGCGTACGACTTCTACCGCCGCATCCACGCCCGGCACGTCTTCGACTTCAACGCGTTCGACGCCGACGTGCTGGTGCTCGACCTCGCGCGGCTGCGGGCCGACGGGTACGCGGCGGAGTCGCTCGTCGCGATGCGGGAGTTCCGGATCGACGCGCGCGAGGCCCTGCACCTGTACGTCGGGCCGCACCGCACCGAGCTCGACGCGGCCTGGGACCACGTGCCGACGCGGGACCTGCCGGACGCCCCGGCACGGCTCGTGCACTGGGCCGACCCGACCAAGCCGTGGGACGACGCCTACGTCGCGCGTCAGGAGCTGTGGCACGAGCGGGTGACAGGGTCCGTGCACCCTGCCGCTCGGTAACCGCGCCGCACCACCTCTCGTCCGAGCTCTCCTCCCGGGATGGTCGCCCAGGTCACCGGACCAGGTATCGTCGCCGCCCATGTTCTCCCTGCCGACCACGTCCGTACCGTCCGCCGGGAGCTCCGCCCCAGCACGGGTGGGGTCCCGTCCGCGCCTCCGCGGACTGGACGGGCTGCGATTCCTGGCCGCGCTCCTCGTGCTCGGCTACCACTACACGGGGATCGGCATGCCGCACTGGGGCGCGGCACCGTCCGACGTCTTCCCCGGGCTCAACCAGGTCACCCGCTACGGGTTCCTCGGCGTCCAGCTGTTCTTCATGATCAGCGGGTTCGTCATCCTGATGACGGCGTACGGCCGCCCGGTCAGCGCCTTCGCCGCGTCGCGCGTCGCCCGGCTGTTCCCGGCCTACTGGGCCGCCGTCGTCCTGACGGTGATGCTGCATCTCGTGTGGCACGACGGGCGGGACGCCTCGGCGGTGGACTCGCTGCTCAACCTCACGATGATCCAGAACGCCTGGGACGCCACCGACGTGCAGGGCCCGTTCTGGACCCTCTGGTTCGAGATGCTCTTCTACCTGATCGTGGGGGCGTTCATCCTCGTGGGGGTCACCCGCCGCCGGGTCATCGCCCTCGCGGTCCTGTGGCCGCTCGTCGCGCAGCTCGCCAGGGCGAACGACGCCGACCTGCTGAGCGCGTTGCTGATCCCCTCCTACGCGCCCTACTTCGCCGTCGGCATGCTGCTCTTCCTCGTCTACCGCGACGGCGGCGACCTCGCGGTGTGGCTGGCCGTCGCCCTGACGAGCGTGCTGTGCGTGCGCCAGGCGTACCTCTATGCCGACCGGGCCTCCGAGCTGGTGGGCGCGCCCGTCTCCGCGGTCGTCTGCGCTGCCGCGGTGGTCGCGATGGTGGCGCTCCTCTGGGCGCTCAGCGCAGGGCCGCTGCGGCACCTCGACTGGCGGGTGCTGTCGACGCTCGGCGCCCTCACCTACCCGCTGTACCTGGTGCACGGCCAGTTCGGGTTCGCGGTGATCGACGTGCTGCACGACGACGCGCCCCGCTGGGTGGTGCTGGGGCTCGCCACCGCGCTCTCCCTGGCCCTCGCGGTCGTGCTGCACCACCTCGTGGAGAACCGCGTGCACGACCGCCTGCGCCAGGGCGTCCGGTCCGGGCTCGAGAGAGGGCTCGACACCGCCGGGCGCTGACTCAGCCGGCGCGCACCAGGTGGAGGCGCGCGTGCATCTCGCGCACCAGGCCGTACCTCGCGCCGTCGCGCGCGAGGAACTCGTCGACCGCCCTGCGGCAGCCCGACCACGCGAAGTAGTCGTCGACGACGACCCGGCCCGACGGGACGAGGCGCGGCACCACGCGCTCCAGGCAGGTGCGGGTCGACGCGTACCAGTCGCCGTCCAGGTGCGCGACGGCGACCGGGTCGTCGCCCGTCAGGGTGTCCTCGAACAACCCCCGGACGAGCGTCACGCCGGAGCTGTCGACCGGCAGACCGTGCCGGGCGAACGAGTCCCGCACCTCGCCGTACAGGTCGTCGCGGTAGCCGTAGTAGGTCTCCCCGCCACGACCCTTCGCACGCCCCTCGACGATCGTGGCGTACCGGGCGTGGACGTCCGCGCCGTCCTCCTGCGTGGGCGGCGGGATGAGGCCGAAGACGTCGTGGACGAAGAGCCGGCGCCCGGGCGCCTTGGCCGCCGCCATCACGACGGCCGAGCCACCGCGGGCCGTGCCGCACTCCATCAGCACGCCGGGCAGCGCCCGCGCCTCGGCGTCGAGCACGGCGTGCGCGAGGTCGTGCAGCGGGCGGGCGCCGAGCAGCGTCAGGTGCTCGGCGCGCACCGCGCGCGCGACGGCGCCGACCTGCTCGGGCAGGTCGTCGAGCAGACCCGCCTCCAGCTCGCGGACCCGGCGGCGCAGCCGGCGCACCTCGGCGCTGCGCGCGTCCAGCTCCGCGCGGAGCGCGGCGGCGTCCTCGTCACGGCCCGCCCGGTCCGACGCGGACCGCCCGCGCAGCGCGGCCACGAACCGGTCTCGCACGCTCCGTCCGGACATGTACCCATCGAACCTCAGGAACTGCCGGGCAGCCACGGGTGCGCCCCCGGACGAGCACCGAGCGTTCATCCCCCGGCCACGCCGACGTCCCCTGCTCGTCGCCCGACGCGGTGACAGTGGAGAGGTGACCGCGTTCGTCGAGTCCCCGCTCCAGCTGCTGTGCGCCGTCGAGGCGCACGCCGCCGGGCACGCCGGTCCCCGCACCCGGGTGCTGGCGCGCGCCGACGTCCCCGCTCTCACCGCCGGGGTGGACGCCGTGCGTGCCCTCGGCCTGCCCGGCGACCTCGACGTGGACCTGGCACCCGTGCCGCGGCACCTGCCGCACGACGTCGTGGTGGTCGGGGACCCCTTCTCCGGAGCCTTCCAGTCCGCGCTGGTCCGGACGCTGCGGCCGCCGACGCGAATCGTCGTGGTGGACGACGGGCTCGCCACCCTCGACCTCGCCCACCGCCTGACGTCCGGCAGCTCGTTGGTGCGGATCGGCGCCCCGCCCGGGTCGCTGCGCTTCGGGCTCGGCGCGCTGGCGGCGCTCCGGATGCGACGCGTGGCCGAGGCGGGCGGGCTGAGCCTGTGCACCGCCCTCCCGCTCGACCCGGACCTGCGCGCCTGGCTCCGCCTGCTGGGCATCGACGTGCTCGAGCACGGGTTCGAGTGGCTGCAGGGCAGGCCCCCGGCCGAGGCGCCTGCGGAGCAGACGGTGGTGGTCGGGTCGGCGCTGGCGGCCGACGGCCTGCTGCACCCCGACCGGTACCTGGCGTGGGTGCGCGGCGTCGCCGCCGACGGACCGGTGCGCTACGTGCCGCACCGCCGCCACGACCCCCGTGTCACGGCGCTCCTCGAGCAGGTTCCGGGGATCGAGGTGGGCGCACCCGGCGCGCCGGTGGAGATCCGGCTGCGCGGGCTGCGGCCCGGCCAGCGCGTGGTCACGCTGCCGTCGGCCGCCGCCCTCACGCTCTCGCGGCTGCTCGTGCCGCGCGGCGTCACCGTCACCCCGCACGCCGTCCCCGAGGCCTGGTGGACCGACCGCGCGACGCCGGAGCAGCGTCACCGCCTCCGTGCCGCGCACGAGCTCGCGGTGCACGCCGCGGCCGCCCCCGTCGCCGGCCCGCCCCCGCGCGTCGTCCTGCCCGCTGCCTCGTGACCCGCGGGGCCCACCTCGGTCCGCGCCCGGCGTCTCCCGAGGCCCCCGTGCGCGAGCCGGCTTGCCCTCGGCATCGGGTTCGTGGTTAGCCTTTCCGGCCCTCCGCCCCCGATCTCCACGGTGACCCCTGCGCATGACGACGCTCGTCCGCGACCAACCGTCCGGCCCGCCCGCCGCGGCGGACGGCGACACCCGCCGCCCGCCGCGACGCTTCCGCCCGGAGATCCAGGCGCTGCGGGCGCTGGCCGTGGGGCTGGTTGTCCTCTACCACTTCTGGCCCGGCCGCCTGCCGGGCGGCTACGTGGGCGTCGACGTCTTCTTCGTCATCTCCGGCTTCCTCATCACGGGCCATCTGCTGCGGGAGGCGGAGTCGACGGGCCGGATCCGGCTGGCGCGGTTCTGGGCGCGCCGGGCGCGCCGCCTGCTGCCCGCCGCGTACCTCGTCCTCGCGGCGACCCTCGTCGCGACGGTGCTGTTCGCCCCGCAGTCGCTGTGGCAGCAGTGGTTCCGCGAGACCCTCGGCGCCACCCTGTACGTCGAGAACTGGGTGCTCGCCGGCGACGCCGTCGACTACCTCGCCTCGGACGGCGACCCGTCGCCGGTCCAGCACTACTGGTCGCTGTCGACCGAGGAGCAGTTCTACCTCGTCTGGCCCCTGCTCGTGGTGCTCGGCACCGTCGTCGCCGCCCGGCGGGGGGCGACCGTGCGCCGCACGACGTCGCTGCTGCTCGTCGCCGCGACCGTCGCGTCGTTCGCGTACTCGCTGTGGCTGACGTCGGCGAACCCGGCGCCCGCCTACTTCGCCACGACCACCCGCGCCTGGCAGTTCGGCGCCGGCGCGCTGCTCGCCCTCTGGCTCTCGCGGCCGGCACGGCGCCCGACGGGCGACGGTGCCCGCACCGTGCTCAGCTGGGCCGGCCTGGCCGTCCTCGTCTCGTGCGCCCTCGCCTTCGACGACTCCACGCCGTTCCCCGGCACGGCGGCGCTCGTGCCGGTGCTGGGCACCGTCGCCGTCATCGCCGCCGGCGCACCGTCCGGGCGGCTCGCCCCGACGTCCCTGTTCGCCTGGCGGCCCGTGCAGCAGACCGGCGAGATCTCCTACGCGCTGTACCTGTGGCACTGGCCCGCGATCGTCCTGGCCCCCTTCGTGCTGGGGCACGAGGCCGGCCTGCTCGAACGGGTCGTCCTGCTCGCCGGCGTCGTGCTGCTGGCGGCGGCGACCAAGCGCTGGGTGGAGGACCCGGCGCGCTTCACGGAACGCTGGAGCCTGCACGTCCCCCGACGTGCCCTCGGCGTCACCGCCGCCGGGACCGCCGCGGTCGCCCTCGTCGCCGGGGGCGGGCTCGCCCTGGCACAGCACCACGCGCAGGAGCAGGAGGCGATCGCCGACCGGATCGTCGCGGACCCGCCGTCCTGCTTCGGCGCCGAGGAGATGGACACCGAGCAGCCCTGCGACAACCCCGCCCTCGACGACGTCGTCGTCCCCGCGCCCGTCGCGGTCGCGGACGACGTCGCCGGGCCCCGGGACTGCTTCGTCGACGTCGACGGGACCGCGCTGGCGGACTGCTCCTTCGGCCCGGTCGACGACCCCGACGTGCCGCACGTCGTGCTCGTGGGCGACTCGCACGCCCGCGCCCTGCTCCCCGCGTTCCGGCAGCTCGCCGCCGAGGGGCGGCTCAGCGTCACCGCTCACCTGAAGAACTCGTGCGCCTGGACGACCGGGCCGGTCGACGCCGACGGGAAGCGCGCCCGCACCTGCGAGGAGTGGCGGGACAGGCTCGAGCCGTGGCTGGAGCGGAACGCCGGGTCCACGGACGCCGTCGTCACCACGGGGTACCTCGACTTCCTCTCAGGCAGCCCGGACCGGCAGGCGTCCGACCTCGCCGCCGCGTGGCGGCCCGTCGCCGAGCGGGGCGTCCCCGTCGTCGCCCTCTCGGACAACCCGCAGCACGACCAGGAGCCGTCGCAGTGCCTCGACGGCGGCCTGGCCGCCGACCCCACCCGGTGCGACCTGCCCGAGGACCAGGCGTTCCCCGACCCGCAGGTGTACGAGGAGGCCGCCGACGAGGTGCCCGGCGCCTCGTTCGTCGACCTCACGTCGCTCTACTGCGACGACGGCACCTGCCCCGCCGTCATCGGCGGCGTCAACGTGTACCGGGACACGCACCACCTCACCGCCACGTACGCGCGCACCATGACGCCCTACCTCGAGCGCGAGCTGCGCGACGTCGGCCTCCCGGTCTGACCGGCCTCCTCCCCCAGCGCCGAACAGGCGGTTGACACCGTGATGGACGCTCCTCGGCGCCCATCACGGTGTCAAC